>JAIRZS010000271.1 GCA_031267115.1 Treponema sp. | reverse complement strand
TATGATAAGGAGCATCACCACGCTGATAATGACGCTCAGGCGGAGCATCCTGGTTACCGGAGCGTTGATAACTTTTTGCGGCACCCCTATCCCCAGAGACCACGGGGTATCGGTTTTCCCTATGGCAAGCGGAACGGAAAGGACCTCGTAACGCATTATTGTGCCGCTGACCTCAATATCGTTTACAAAATCAAATTCTTTCCCGTTTTTAATGGCGGTCTTCATGTCGTTCAAATAAGGGCCCGCCGCATAGGCATAGGCCTCGTCCATTGTTTTCCCAAGCCTTGCCGCGTCAAAGTAGCCCGCTATAAGAGCGCCGTTGGTAAAAACCGACGCGGCGCTGTCTTCGTAAGGATTGATATCCTCCGCGGCGGATTGAATCCTAGTCAGGGCAAGATCGACGCCGACCACGCCGACGGTCCGGCCTCCGGTTTTTATCGGGACCGCCAGGGTGGTAATAAGGGTCGAGATTCCATCGATATCGTAAAAATAAGGCTCCACCACGGTTTCCTTCCCGGTTTGCATCGGGATAAGGTAGTAATCGCTGACCGCGTAATCCACCGACGCCTCCAGGCCGACCCCCTCCGAAGTCCGCTCCCAGTAGGAGATGAACCTGCCCGTCTCGTCCGTCCCCGGGGTATTGGTGTACCGGGCGTCAAGGCCGTCCAGGGCGTTTGGCTCCCAGCAGGTCCAGATAGCGGCTATTTCCGGGTTTGAACTGGTCAGATGTTCAAGCAGAAGGTTGAAAGTGGAACGCCGGTCCTCAACCCCTATCCCTTCATAGACTTCCATCGACTGGGCGAGCGATCTGGCAACGCCGAAATAGGACTCGAGCCACAGGCCAAGTTTAGAGGCTTCGTTATTCGCTAAATTCCGGAGTTCGTTGCTGGTAAGCGCGGCGATTTGTTTCTGGGAACGGTATAAAACAGTTCCCAGCAGGATGCCGGTACCCAAAAGGGTAAGGGCAATGATCATTACAATAAGCTTATTACCTATTTTCATATCCCACCTTTTGAACTATTATAGCATATTTATATTTTATTTTCAAGTTTTCGGAAAACATTAGTTCAGGGCAGGCGTACAGAATTCTTTGTTTTTTTGCAGGGGGAAGCCTCCCCCTACGGCCGGGCCAAAGTCCCGGCCTACCCCCACTGCGGGGGCAGGCGGCCAGCGGCTTTCCGCCCCCGCAACGCCCCTGAATTTGGACATGAGGAAACACCTTCGGACCACGCCCCGAATTTGGGCATCCCCGGCTTTATCCGGCCCCCTTTCCGGCTCGCGCGAAAACAAGCAAACAGGCTAGCAGGCGCCCCCTTGACACAGTCGCAATTTTTTGTATAATCAATAATTAGTAGTTATTCGAGCTTGTTCCAAAACCCGGTTGGTTTTGGACAAGCTCTTGGAAAAACCGGTCAAAGGCCCGGTCTTTCCACTAAATCTAGGGGAGCTGTTCCAAAATCTGACATTTTGGAACAGCCTCATTCTACAAAGAAATAGAGGAAAACGAAGAAAACGCCTCCGGAGATGAAGGCGGCAGGTTCGAGTCCTGTATCTCTCATAAGGTAATAACAATACCGAAGCTTTGCTAAAGAGTAAACCGGGGTTTTGCCGGAAGGCAGGTTCCGTGTTTCCCGGAAAAATAATGGAACCTATAATTTTGGCGTCAGGCTCGCTTCGCAGGCAGGAATATTTCCGGCTCATGGGCCTCCCTTTCAGCATCATGCCTTCCAATATCAGCGAAAGCTATACCGGAAAGAAAAACCCCCAGCAAATAACCAAGGAACTGGCCTCGAGAAAGGTCAAGCACATCCTGGAGCAGCTCCAAGGGCGTTCCCCGCCGTGGATCTGCGGGGCGGATACGGCTATCGCCCTGGACGGGGCCATCCTGGGGAAACCCGCCTCCCGCGACGACGCAGCCGCCATGCTCAGGAAACTCCAGGGCCGCGATCACGAGGTAATAACCGCGGTGGCTCTCTACAACGGCCGGGAGAAAAAAACCGACTGCCGCTGCGTGGCGAGTACGGTAATCTTTGCCCCGCTCTCGCCGGACGATATCGAGTGGTACCTCAATACCGGGGAATGGCAGGAGGCGGCGGGATCCTACAAGATACAGGGGCTTGCCTCCTGCTTTATTACGGGCATAAAAGGTTCCTACAGCGGCATTGTAGGCTTGCCATTAAGGGAATTTTATGTCATGCTCAAGGACAACGGTTATCCGTACGACTGATCGCCGCAAGCCGCCCCCAAAAGCCGGGGCTTTTGTACGCTGCGTTCAGGCATAAGCGGCCTGTTCCGCCGTCCGGCCCGCAAATCCGGACCCCGGACAGGCGTAATTTTCCGTCACTTTTGTGACGAGATACAGAGAAGGCGTCCTGCCGGACGCGGAGTTTTCGTTCGCAAAACTCCGAGGAGGAAATTTTGGCAGTAGTTACGATGAAGAGCCTGCTGGAATCGGGGGTCCATTTCGGTCACCAGGTAAAACGCTGGGATCCGAGGATGAAAAAGTACATCTTCGCCGAACGGAACGGGATCCATATCATTGATCTGCAAAAGACCATCCAGTCTATCAAGGACGCCTACGACGCGGTCCGGAAAACAGTGAGCGCCGGAAAAACCGTGCTTTTCGTAGGTACCAAAAAACAGGCGCAGCAGGCGATCCAGAAAGAAGCCGAACGCTGCGGCATGTTCCATGTGAACAACCGCTGGCTGGGCGGAATGCTTACCAATTTCGTCACCATCAAAAAATCGCTGCTTCGCCTCAAGAAGCTGGAAAAAATGGAAATTGACGGGACTTTCGAGAACCTTACCAAGAAAGAAATCGCGTCTTTGGGCAAAGAGCGTTCCAAACTCCAGAAGAACCTGGGGGGCATCAAAGAAATGAAGGAACTTCCGGGCATCCTCTTCATCATCGACACCCGGAAAGAGGCCATTGCCGTGGCCGAAGCCCAGCGCCAGGGCATCCCCATCATCGCGGTGGTGGATACCAACTGCAATCCCGACGGCATCAACTACCCCATTCCGGGAAACGACGACGCGATCCGGGCAATCACCCTCTTTACCCAGATTATCGCCAACGCGGTGGTGGAAGCGGATAACGAAGCCGGACTCAAGATCATCGAAACCCTGGGCGACGAGGACGAAGAAATGGAAAATATCGTAACCGACGTGTCCGTCAAGGAAGAAGACCAGGAAGTCGATATCGCGTCTTATTCAGAGTCAGAGGCCGAAACCCCTGCCGTTCCAGCAGCGGAGAGCGCCCAGGAAGAAGACGGGCTGCCGGTCGATGTAAACAAGGTTTACAGCGAGGAATAAAAGCGCGTAACCGGGGGCTGCCCCGCTGTTATCCGCGCGGGCATTGGCCCCCGAATAAAACTATAAACAAGGAGTCCATATAAATGGCTGATATTAGCGCTGCCGATGTAAAAAAGCTCAGGGAAAAGACCGGCGCCGGTCCCATGGAGTGCAAAAAGGCGCTCCAGGACAGTGACGGGGATTTTGACAAGGCGGAAAAACTGCTCAAGGAAAAGGGGCTTGCCGCGGTGGAAAAACGCGCGGGCCGGGCCACCAACGAAGGAAAGATATTCGTCAGGATAAAGGACGACGGGAGCTGCGCCGCGCTCGTGGAACTGGCTTCGGAGACAGACTTTGTAGCCCGGAACCCGGAATTTATCGAGCTGGGCGGCCTGATCGCGCAGCTGGCCCTGGAAAAGGGCTATACCGAATCCAACGAAGAACTTTCCGGCATGGTAACGTCCCTTGCCACAAAGATCAGGGAAAACATGAGCCTTAAGCGGCTTAAAACGCTCAAGGCCTCCGCCGGCGAATACCTCACCAGCTATATCCACGGCGACGGGGCAATAGGCGTGGTAGTCAAGCTTGCCGCGGACAATCCCGAGGCAATCCAAAAAGAGGAAGTAAAAGCCTTGGCCTTCAACCTCGCCCTTCATATCGCGGCCTTTAACCCCCTGGCCCTGGACAGGACCAAAATCGACGGGGCTTACCTGAAAGAGCAGGAGGAGATCTTCCGCAAACAGATGGAACTGGACGAAAACCTTTCCAAAAAGCCCGCCAATGTAATTGACAACATACTCAAAGGCAAGATAAGCAAGTATTTGCAGGAAATCTGCCTTTTGGAACAGGGATTTGTAAAGGACGAGAAGCTGCCGGTAGCGGAGGTGCTGAACGAAACCGGCAAACAGGCCGGGGCAAAGCTCAGTGTCGCCGATTACGCCTACTTTAAAGTCGGCGAATAAGAACAGGGCCGGAAATTCCGGGATAACCGCCCCGCGGAGGGGTATTAGACCCCCCTCGAATAAAAAACAATGTTCAGAGGGGGGGCCTGTTACCGTACGGGCGGCCGCAGATGGCTGCGGGCCCTGTCCGGCCCCCCTGCGCTCCATCCGGCGCCCGGATCAGGGTCCGCGCCCGGAACCAAAAAAGGGCCGGGCGCCGGATTACGCTACCCCCCGGACACTTACGAAAGGAGATCGTTATGCACACAGTAATCAGCGCTGCCGAAGACAGGATGAAAAAGACCGTTGCCAGCCTCAAGGAAGGTTTCGGCTCGATCCGTACCGGGCGGGCCTCGGCCTCCCTGTTTGACAAGATCAAGGTTGACTATTACGGCGACAAATCCCCGGTGAACCAGGTGGCCAATATTTCCGTTCCCGAAGCCCGGCTTATCGTAATACAGCCCTGGGACAAGGGGCTTATCGGGGAAATCGAAAAGGCCATACGTTCTTCGGAACTGTCCCTGAATCCCAGCAACGACGGCAAGGTTATACGCATCACCATCCCCCCCCTTACCGGGGAACGGCGGAACGAGCTGTCAAAACTCGCGAAGAACCAGGCGGAGCAGAGCCGTGTCGCGGTAAGAAACATACGCCGGGACGGGAATGAAGAACTCAAGAAACTCCTTAAAAACGGCGATCTTACCGAAGATGACGAGCGGGCCAATACCGACGAGCTTCAAAAACTGACCGACTCGTACATCGCAAAGATCAGCCAGACTCTGGAAGAAAAAGAAAAGGAAATTCGAGAAGATTGAGCGCGATTCCCGCCCATGTCGGCATAATAATGGACGGTAACGGGCGCTGGGCGCGGCAGCGCGGCCAGCTTCGTACCCAGGGGCATCTTGAAGGACTAAAAGCGGCCAAACGTATCGTCAAGGCGGCCAGCGAGGCGGGAGTCTCGTATCTCACTCTTTATACGTTTTCCACCGAGAACTGGAAACGCGCCGCCGACGAGGTGGCTTTTATTATGGCTTTGGTCAAGCAGTACTTGCGGGGCGAGCTGGACTTTTACCGGGAAAACCGTATCCGTATCCGGCACGCCGGGGACGCCGGGGGGCTTCCCGCCGATATCGCGAAAGAACTGAGGGAAGCCTGCGAGGATACCTGCGGCTTCACGGGCATGCAGGTGATCCTGGCGCTCAATTACGGCGGCCGGGACGAAATTATCCGGGGGATACGGAAACTGCTCGCGGAACGCGCGGGCGGCGGCCCGGGCGAAATCCGCGAGGCGGATTTCCGGCGCTACCTGGACAACCCGGATCTGCCCGATCCGGACCTGATCATAAGGACCGCCGGGGAAATGCGGACGAGCAATTTTCTTCTTTGGGAAGGGGCCTATGCGGAGTATTGGGTAAGCGAAAAATTCTGGCCGGATTTTACCGGGGATGATTTTAAGGCGGCCCTTGCCCAGTTTGGAAAACGGGAGCGGCGTTACGGAGGCGCCAATTCGTGAAACCTTGTTTCAGGTTCTTATGAAAACACTTATCCAGCGACTCCTTCTTTTTTTTATCGGCCTGCCGGTCATTGCGGCGGTAGTATTTTTTTTACCCCACTACAACTATCTGGCGGCCAATCTTATTATCCTTGTCCTGAACGCCCTGGGAAGCGCGGAGTTCGCCGGAATGCTCAGAAAACGATCCCTCCCGATTTCCAATCCCGAAGCCGTTATTCTGGGGGGTCTTGCCCCCCTGGCCGTCCTTCTCGGCGCCTGTTTTTTCCCCGGAGCCAGCATCATCCCCGTATCCATCATGGCCGGAGCGTCCTGGATACTTATTTCCCGGATTTTTAAGGCAGGGAAAGGCTTTGAAAACAGCCTGAACCAGATGGCGGCGGGTCTTTCCGTCATCATCTACCCCGGACTCTTCATGATCTGGCTTATGAAGATAACCCTCCTGGATCATGCCGCAACCCTTCTTATCGGTTTTTTGCTCCTCGTAATCAGCAACGATTCTGCCGGCTGGGCCATCGGCATGCTCTTTGGCAGAAGCAACCAGGGATTCGTCGCCGCCAGCCCGGGCAAGAGCAAAGCGGGTTTTATCGGCGGTTTCGCGGCGTCCGTCATAGTGGGAATCGGGATGGCCCACTTTGCCCCCCAGGTTTTCCCCGCGCGGTTTTCCTCGCGGACGCTTACCGGCGCTTTCCTGGGGCTGGTATGTGCCCTCGCCGGCTCCCTGGGGGATCTCGCGGAATCCGTCATGAAACGCAGCGCCGGCATCAAGGACTCGGGAACCATAGTCCCCGGCCGGGGCGGCATACTGGACTGCACTGATTCTATCGCACTGACGGCGCCGGTCTTTTACGGGCTTTGCCGGCTTTTATTCAGTTAACTCAAAGGTGAAAATGATAAAAAAGAAAAAAGTTGCCGTTTTAGGCGCCACAGGTTCCATCGGGAAAAGTACCCTGGATGTACTCCGTTCCGGCAGCGACAATTTTGAGCCGGTTTTATTTTCATGCCACCGGAATACGGCGGGGCTGCTTGCCATTGCAAAAGAATTCCCCGGCGCGGCCCTGGCGGTTTCAGGCATCGAAGGCGGCGGCCCCGGTTCGGCGGAATTTGCCCGCTCAAAGGCCTATTTCGGCAGGGAAGGACTCCTCCGCTCAATCGCCGAATGCGGCGCCGGCATTATGGTAAACGGCATCGCCGGAGCCGCCGGGCTTGAGCCTTCCCTGGCCGTTCTGGAAACCGGCGCGGATCTTGCCCTGGCGAACAAGGAAACCATGGTAATGGCGGGGGAACTGGTATTCAGCCTGGCAAGGCGCAATAAAGCCCGGGTCATTCCGGTAGATTCCGAACATTCCGCCGTCTTCAGCCTGCTGGAAGCCCACGGCAGAGACCGGGTAGCGGAAATACTGCTGACCGCGTCGGGCGGGCCTTTCAGAAAAAAGCCGAAGGAAGAACTTGAACATATAACCCCCAAAGAGGCCCTGAATCACCCAACCTGGAACATGGGGCCCAAGATCACCATCGACTCGGCGACACTGGCGAACAAGGGCCTTGAGGTGATAGAGGCTGCGGAACTCTTTAACCTGGGCATAGAGCAGATCAAAGTGGTGGTACACCCCCAGAGCGTTGTACACTCAATGGTGAGACTCAAGGACGGGGCTGTTTATGCCCAGCTTTCCCGGCCCGATATACGGCTCCCCATCCACAACGCCCTCTACTATCCGGATATCACCCCCTGTTCCTTCGGCTTTCTGGACTTCGATTCCCTTGTCCTGGAATTTGAAAAACCCGATTACGGGCGTTTCCCCATGCTGCCGCTGGCCTATGAAACTTCGGCCAGGGGGGGCCTGTACCCGGCTATATACAACGCGGCAAACGAGGCCGCAGTCTCGGCCTTTACCGAAAACAGGGCCGGTTTTTCCGACATACCCCGGATAGTAACTTCCGTACTGCACAGCAGCTGGAATTTTACCGCGCCTCTTCCCGGCGCGGGCAGCGCGGAAATACTGGGCGCCATACTGGAAACAGACCGCCTGGCGCGGGAAAAAGCGGAAAATTATATTTTGGAGACAATCCGATGCTGATAGTAAAGATCATTCTTGGTTTGGCAGGGCTCGGGGTAGTAGTCTTTGTACACGAATTGGGACACTTCCTTGCCGCGCGCCTTGTGGGAATCGATGTGGAAGCCTTCTCCATAGGCTGGGGAAAGCCGATTCTGAAAAAAAAGATAGGAAAAGTCGAGTACCGGATCGGTATGTTTCCCGTAGGGGGATACTGCAAGATGCGGGGGGAAAACGATCTCCAGGAAGCCTCTGAAAAGGGGCAGGAGGAACTCCCCCAGCCCAAGGGAACCTATTACGGGACAAGCCCGCTGCGCCGCGTTGTTGTCTGTTTTGCCGGACCCTTCTTTAACCTGATCTTCGCCGTGCTGGTATATTCAATTATCTGGGGAATAGGTTTTGAGATAAATACCCTTGAAAACCGCATCGTCCTTGCATCTGATATTAACCCCGAAGAAAGGCATCCCGCGGACGAGGCGGGCCTCCGCTCGGGGGACAGAATCATCCGTATCGACGGAACGGAAACCGCCAGCTACCACGATATCCAGGAAGCAATCGCCCTAAACGCGGAAAAAAACCTGTCCGTAACCGTAGACCGCGGCGGCAAAACGGAAGAACTGCAGGTGCGGCCCCGGCTGGACAAGAGTACCGGGGCGGGAAAAATCGGGGTTTATTTCTGGACGGAGCCGGTAATAGCCGGAACGGCGGCGGAAAGCCCCGCCTCCATCGCGGGCCTTGAAAAAGGGGACCGCATACTCAGGGTAAACGGCTGGGAATTTCCCTACTCCGCGGCTATGTTAAAAATACTGCGGGAATCTCCGGCTGTGCTTCACCTGGAATACGAGCGGGACGGCTCGGTCCGCAGCGCCGATATAGTACTCAACTACATAGACGGGGTCCCGCAGGATATAGGCGTTTCCTATGATACCATACGCTACCATACCCCTTCCTATTCGCCGCCCGCCGCCTTTGCCAAGGGAGCCGCCGAAACCTGGAAAACTTTTGTCGTTTCCCTGAGAAGCCTGGGCCTGCTTTTCCGGGGCATCGACCTTACCCAGGCGGTTTCCGGGCCGGTGCGGATCACCTATATGGTGGGGGACGTTGCCGCGGAAGGGTTTGGGCAGAGTTTCGGCGCCGGCGTCAGTTCCATGGCGACTTTTCTGTCCCTCATTTCCATTGCCCTGTGCGTCATGAATCTCCTGCCGCTTCCGGTGCTGGACGGCGGCATGATCCTGCTCTTTATCATCGAGGCGTTAAGGGGCCATCCCCTGCGCCCCAAAACAATTTACGCGTTCCAGACTGTAGGGGTGGTCCTGATAGCCGGCTTAATGCTCTTCGCGGTATTCGGGGACATCCTGTTTCTGGTACGCCGTTAGTACCGGAGGCAAGCATGAAACGGAAGATACCCTGTTTGTGCGATAATACCTTTACGGCGGATATTCCCGAGGAAATTGATCTGGACAGGGACGGCAGATACCTCGATGAAATTGAAAACGGCAGCTTCATGAACTTTAACTGCCCAAACTGCGGAAAACTCCACAAACCGGAATTCCCCCTTACCGTAGTCTGGCCGGACAAAGGCCTGCGGCTTGAAGTTATCCCCGAACAGGACCGGATGGGGTTTTACCGCCGGAAAAAAGAAAAGGAAAAGGGCGATAAAACAGAAGTGGTTATCGGTTATATCGAGCTGGCGGACCGCCTGGCGGTAGTACGCGACGGCCTTGAACCGGCGGCGATAGAATCGCTTAAATACTACCTCTACCTTAAGGCCGCTGAAGCCAGCCCGGAAAATGAAATAAACATCTGGTACCATGGCAAAACAGCGGCTGCGGCCCCCGGCGGGGAAGGCGCGGCGCTGGAATTTCACATCCAGGGTTTAAAAGAAAACAGTATGGCGCTGACCCATATTCCTCTTTCATTGTACGAAAAAACCGCCGGGGATTACGCAAAACACCCCAGAGCTGAACTTTTTATTTCCCTGCGGCACAAAAACTACCTTTCGGTACAAAACATGATGCTGCCGGGGAATTTAAAATGAAGCCCCTCCCCTCCGAAAAAAAACCGCTGCGGGGCAGGAACCCCGCCTTCTCCCTTTTGCTCCTGATTGTCCCCGTGTTTTTTTCGCCTGCGGCAGGGCTGGAAGCCCAAACACCGGAAACACAGGAAGAACAACGGCCCGCCGGGGCGCACCGGGGCAGGATCAACGCCCTTGTCCATGACGGTAACAGCCGGATCATAAGCGCCGGGGAAGACGGTTTTATAGGCGTTTGGGATATCGGGGAAGGCAGCGCGGAGGCCCGGTTTCAGATAAGCGAGCACCCTCTCCTGTCTTTGGCGGCGCGCCCCGGGCGCAGCGAGGTAGCGGCTATCGAAAGCGACAGGATGGGATTATACCGTGTTTCCGTCTGGGATTATGTTGAAAAAAGAAATCTTTTTTCATTACGCTTCGGCGACCCGCTTCTTTTTGTCAACTATTCCGCGTCCGGCAGTTTTATCATCGTTTCCCGGAGCGCCCGGTCCGTCCTGGCCTTCATCCAGAGCGAGACCGGGGAAATACTTCAATCCCCGGAGGATCTCGCGGTTACGGTCTCCCTTGCCGCCACAGGCATATCCGAAAGGACCATGGTCACCTACTCCCCGGCGGGGACCCTCTCCTATTGGGCGCTTGGGACCGGCAGCGAAATACGCCGTTTTTCCGTTCCCGCCAATCTTTCGAGCCCGGTTCTCTTCGGAAACAACAGTTTCCTTGCCGCTCTGGAAGAAAACAAACTTGTAATTCTTGACGCGGTTTCGGGAAACGAAATTTTCCGGGAAAGCGGAATAAACCATCTCGCGCTTTTCCCCTCGGAGAACGAGGGCAGGGAATTCCTGGGCCTTTCGGCGAACGGCGCCGCAACAGAATTACTGCTCTACAGGATAACAAACGCGGCCAGGCTCGAAATAGCCGTACGCAAGATCATCCCCGGAAACATGGCGGTAAACGCCGCGATTGGCGGGATTTCCTTTTACACCGCAATCCTGGGCGCTTCCGACGGCAGGCTGTATTTCCTGCCGATCAATGGGAATCCCATTCCCGCATCTGTCTCCGCTCTGACCGCGGTGCAGGAAGGGGCCGTTTCCAACGGGATATTGGCCTTTATCGCGGCGGGCGGCCTTTCGGGCTTTATCCCCTGCGATTTTTCCGAATTTTCCGCCGGTTTTCCCATAAAGCTTGCCGGGGAAACGCCTTTTACCCGCGTTACTTCGGAACCGGCAGTTTCCCGGCAAGCCGGAGACGCCGGGCGTTTTTTATACTGGGAGGATTCCGGCAGCCGCGGCATTCCTGTTTTAAAGACCGTTTCCGCTGATTATTCCGGCGGCAGGGCTTATCCTGAATACCGGGAACAATCCCAAACCCCGCTCCGTCATCTTTCGATAAGGCCTCCCGCATCTTCCGTGTCAATTCTGGGCAGCCTGGCGCTGTTCATGGACCCGGCGGGCAGCGTCCAGGTAATCTCGCTTGATTCCCAAACTGCGGAATTTTCCTATACATCCGCCGGTTCCCTGGACGCGGCGTTCCTGGACGAGCAAAACATTATCCTTGCCCGAAGCGCGGCGGACGGTAATTCCCCCTTCCTCAAAATTAACATCGTTACCGGGGAGACGGTTCCCCTTCAGTACCCCGCTTCGGCGGGTGTAAAAGTTTCCAGGGCATCGGACGGCGGTCTTTACGGGACCGTAATCACCGGGAGCGGGATGGACAGCAGAACCGTCGTCCTGCTTCTCGACACAAGTAACAGCCCCCGATCGCCGGGCGTAATAGAATATCCCGGAGAAAATCTGGATTTCTCGCTTGCCGAAGAAAAGGGCATAATCGCCTCTGATCTGGGCGGAGACGGGGCGATACTGTACAACGGGCAGGAATCTGCGCGCTTTGAAAGGGCGGAAGGCCTTCCCAGGCGTATCCTGAGCGGCGGCGCTTTCTTTGTGATCATCGACAGCGAGGGCAATATCGCCTGGCATGACGGCAAAACGGGAAGGCTCGCGGCATTGCTGCGTATCTACCCCGACGCCTGGGTCCTTGAAAGAAAAGACAGCCCCCCCCTGCGCGGCCCGGTTCTCGTGAAATAGCCGGGCCTATTGGTCCGATTTCTCCATCGAGACAAATTTTGTAAATTTCTGGCGGAACAGAATATTTACAATCCCGGTGGGGCCGTTCCGGTTTTTCGCCACAATTAAATCGGTGGGTATATCGCTGCCGGGCATTTCGGCGGAATTTTCCCTGTCGGTGTCCCGTTCGCGGTGAAGAAACAGCACTAGGTCGGCGTCCTGCTCAATAGACCCGGATTCCCGCAGATCGGCCAGCACCGGCTTTCCCGGCCCGGTTTTGGTACGCTTGTCTACTTCCCGGCTGAGCTGCGAAAGCGCCACTATCGGGATATTGAGTTCCCGCGCCAGGCCTTTAAGCGAGCGGGAAATTTCTGCCACCTGCTCGTGGCGGGGTACCTGGTAGTTTTCGGAACTGATCAGGGTAAGGTAATCCACAAAGATAATTTCAACATTTTGCTGCTGCCTGAGACGCCGCGCCTGGGCGCGGAGATCGAGGAGCTTCATGTTGGGCATATCCACAATGTAAAGAGGCGCCTCGTAAATGTTCCCCGCCGCCTGCACCAGTTTGTTAAAATCGCTTGCCTTAAGCAGTTTCGATCCCGCCCGAAGTACATTGGATTCGATGTTTGCCTCGGCGGAGATAAGCCGCAGGGCCAGGGCCTGATCGGGCATTTCCAGCGTAAAAAACGCGGCGGGAATGTTTTTCCTGATGGTGATATTGGCGGCCATAGCCAGGGCCAGGGCGGTTTTCCCTATGGAAGGCCGGGCGCCGATGATAATGAATTCGGCGGGCCGGAAGCCGGAAGTAATATTATCCAGATCCTCAAAGCCCGAGGGAATACCGGTAAACTGGTTTTTGGAATGAAACAGCTTTTCTATAAGCTTGATGGTTTCCGGGATAATTTCCTTAACGCTTTTATAGCTGAGAGTCTGCCCCGCATTGGTCAGCTCGAATATCCTCTGCTGGGCCCCTTCCAGAATCATCCGGTAATCTTTGGAATCATCGTAAGATTCCGATGTAGTTTCCCCGGAAAGCCGTATCAGGGAACGCCTTATGGAACAGTCCTTTACGATTTGCGCGTAGTAGTCTATGTTGGCGATGGTGGGGACCACATTGGTAAGGGACGCGATGTAGGGGATATCCCCGGCGGCTTCCAGTTCCCCGCCGCGCCTGAGCTCCTCAACGACCGTGATAGTATCAGCCTTCCGGCTCTTTTCCCTGAGACTCAGTATCGCTTCATAGACCCGGCGGTTCGCGTTTGAATAAAAATCGCCGGGCCTAAGGTACAGCTCGGCGGTGATCACCGCCTCGTCGTCAAGCATAAGGGCGCCCAGAACCGCCCGCTCTGCGTCTTCGTTGTGAGGGGGGATTCTGTCCTTAAGTCCGGGCTGGGCCATAGCGGAAAAAAACTAATTTTGTTCCGGAGCGGCTTCCGCGGGAAGGGCGCTTTCACCGGCAGTATCCGCCTGACCCGGCGCCGCCCCGCTGTCAGATACCGGCGTTTCCGGGGAAATGTTTTCCGCTGCGGCGCTTTCATCCGCCGCGCCTTCGGGGGCGGCGCCCTGGTGCCGGCGGCCTTTGCGGGCCGGCTGTTCCCTGGTCTCGGTTTTAATGATCTGGGCCTGGACCGTAACGCTTACTTCGGCGGAAGCCGATTCGTAAAGTTTTACCGTAACCTTGTACTTGCCGACGCTTTTAAAAGTATTCCCCGGAAGTTCAACTTTCTTCCGCTCCGTGGGGAAGCCCTGCCTGGCAAGCTCCTCCGCCACGGTCTGGCTGGTAACCGCCCCGTACAGCTTGCCGTTGGCGCCGGCGGGCATACTGAGAACCAATTCCAGGGCTTCAAGTTTTTCTTTAAGACCGGACGCGTCCTGCCGTTTGGCCGCCTTGCGGGCCTCAATCTCCTCACGGCGGGCCTCAAAAAGCTTTACCGTTTTTTCCGTATAGGGCAGGGCAATACCCCGGGGGAAAAGATAATTACGGGCATAACCCTTGGCAACTTCTTTAATATCCCCCTCTTCCCCAAGGGGATTTAAGTCTTTGTTTAAAATAACTTTCATAATCCAAACTCCCTCCAATTCCGCTAAAACCAACGGCTTTAACAGAATTCGCGCGGCCGCAGGCCGCGATGATTATTATAACGGATCGGTTCTGGGAAAACACCGGCCGGCTTAATGCCGACCGGTATTACCCGGGGATAAATCCAACGGATATTATTCCCCGCTCCCCGGAGTTGGGGGCGATCCATTTGTTCCGGAAACCCGGAAGGGTATCCAATTTTCGGCTATCCCCAGCAGGGCTAAAACGGCCAGAAGGACCATGTTAATTCCCGGACTAAAGATGACAATTATCAAAAGAAGATTCAAAAAGAACCTGAAAAGCGGCGGCATTACCCGCCGGGAATACCAATACGCCAGTATTGCGCCGCCCTGGGCCAAATACAGCATAACACAGATGAGCAAAATATTCCAAGAGGCAAGCTCCGCGAGAAAAGCGGCTGTCTGCGCGAACAGCCCCGCGCCCAGAAGGCGGAAAACAAGCACCCCCGCGAGTGAGAAGGAAAGCACCCAAATCTGCCGGGAAGATGTGTGAAAACCGGCCAGGCCCCCGTCCGGGCAGGGCCTGCGGGCTATACGGGCAATAACGAGCGAAAGCTGCCGGCTTATAAAGAGGAGCAGCATACAGGAGAAAACAACGCCGCCGCGCAAACCCACCGCTTCTATCACCGCCACAATATTATCAACGCTGATGTACTGGGAGGAAAGGGACTGCTCTACCACGTCGGCGCCCACGGACGCGTTGTACAGGGACATAAAAATTTCCGCCTGGGAACGGATCATGGCAGGAACGCCGCTGCCCGTACCGGAAGCGCAGGCCAAAAAAGCCAGCGCCCCGGCCGCGGAAGAAACCGCCAGACGGTAAGCCGCCCTGGGCCTGAAAAAAACGGGAAGCCGGGACGGGGGGGCGACAACCCAGGCAAAACCAAGAACATTCACGGAAAAATAAACCAGATCCGGGGCCGCGGCGGCAAAGGGGAGATGAAGAAAAACCCCCGCCCAAAGCGCGAAGATGCCGTTCCCAAGAACGGCAAAAAACGCGCACAGCCGGGAAGACGCGGCGTTAAAACAAAAAGCGTTGACCCCCAAAGGCAGCAAAAACAAAAAACCCAAAAACCCGGAACGGCTCAGGCCGACCGAAAGCGCCGCCCCAACCAAAACCGGGAAAAAGGCGGGAAGGAGTATTTTTCCGCCCTCGGGTATTTTTGAATTCAAAACAGAATCAGTCGGCTACAAAGGGAAGCAGGGCAATGCTTCGGGCCCGCTTAATAGCCAGGGCCAGCGCGCGCTGGTGTTTCGCGCAGGTACCGGTAATGCGCCGGGGAAGTATCTTGCCCCTGTCGGTAATAAAGCGGCGGAGAGTATCCGCATCCTTGTAGTCGATTTTAAGTTTCTGGGTACAGAATTTACAGACCTTCTTCTTGAAAAAAACCTTTCCCTTGCCGCCGCGGCCAAGGCGCTCCTCGCCGTCGCGGCCGTCCGGGTCCCCGCCTCTGTCTCCCCGGTCCGTCCGGGGGCCATGATCCCGATCGATATATTTTTCGTCAAACATTACAACTCCTTGGATTAAAAAACCGCCCCAAAGGCCGTTTCTTCATTATAAAAGATTCGAGCCTGTTCCAAAAAACTGAAGTTTTGGAACAGCCTCATTCTAAAAGGGAATATCATCGGTAAAACCGTCGTCGCTGCCGCCGCCGGCAGCCGGCCCTTCGGCCCGGGGGGGCCTTTCCTCCGCGCCCCGCCGTTCGGAATAACCGCCGCCTCCGGAGCTTCCGCCGCCCCCGCTTCCGGAACTTCCGCCGCCCGAACTGTTCCCGCTCAAAAGCTGGAGATTATTCGCCACAATCTCAACCTTTGAACGGTTCTGGCCGTCCTGTTCCCAGCGGTCCTGGCGCAGTTCGCCCTCAACCCCTACCTGTTTTCCCTTTACCAGGTATTGGTTGAGAGATTCGCCCTGCCTTCCCCAGAGGACGATATCGAAAAAATTGACTTCGTCCACCCACTGATCCCCGGACTTTTTCCGGCGATTTACGGCAACGGAAAACTTGCACACAGCCTGGCCTCCGGCGGTGTACTTGAGTTCCGCATCCCGGGTCAGCCTGCCTACCAAAACAACATGGTTTATATCCGCCATGGCCGCCTCCGTCCTTTTTAAGCCTGCGGCGGCTCGTCAAGCCTGACAAACAGGTACTTGAGAAGGTCGCTGTTAAGCTTGAAGATACGATCAAGGCTGGCGATCTTGGCCGGATCGGCCTTGATCGTATAGAGGATATAACGCCCCCTCTGCCGCTTCTTGATCTCGTAGGCCAATTCCCTATCGCCGAGTTCGTCGGTTTTAACGATTTCCACCTGATTTGTGCTGAGCTCGGCCAACAAACGTTCCCGGCCCGCCTGATACTGGTCTTCCTCCAGGGGAAAGATGACCGTCAGTTCGTACTGACGCATGGGTCCTCCTTACGGACAAAATTTCTGGTCCGCCCCAGGGGCGGACAAAGAGGCTGTTATACTATAGCAAAGGTTCCCGGTTTGATCAAGGGGGCGGTTTCCGGCGCGTGGCGTCAGCCGCGCAAGGGATTGGAGGGGCGCGGAACCCCGCAAAGCCCGGTTTCCGGCGCGGAGCGCCGGAAATGCGCCCGGATTATGCTGATTCTCCGGATTGGGCAGGGTAAAAAAGGCTCTTAATAGGCCAGGCGCAGCGTGTAGTCGGCGGACCAGGAACCGCCGCTTTCCAGGGACAGGCGCGTTACCGGGAGCACGCAGGTTGACTGGTAAAGCCGCTGCTCCCTGCCGTAAACCGGGCAGTCGGCGTAGACCGGCACTATATGGGCGTCAAAAGCTTTGTCGCAGGAGAGCGTGATGATAAGCTCGTTTTCAAGATCGTCAAGCTCGATTTTTTGGACGACCGGCAGTTCCCCCTGCCCGCCGCGCAGGGCGTCCTTGCCTTCGGGGCCGACCTTGTACACCCGCAGGCAGCTATCGCCTTCTCCGGGAAAAACAAGATCAAGGCGGGGGGTAAAGTCAAATTCCGTTTCCCGGGCGCCCCGGTTGACCAGCCTGTACTGCACCAGGAGGCTGTCGCGCTTAAGGCAGCAGGTTTTGTTTATTTCGACCGCTCCCAGCGCCGAACCGGACGCCCCTCCGCCCGGTTCAAGGCGGAAGCAGGCCTTCTGCCGGGCCTTGTCGGTTTCCAGTACCTCGTAGGGTTCGGCGCCGCAAAAGCGCAGTTTCCCGTTTTCCTCGGCGTCCCGCGTGGAAAAGCCCGCTTCGGCAAGGGCAGCCGGGGAAAAGCCGGGGAACGCGAGGATATCCGCAAAAGCCATACGCATTTCCGGGACGCCGGGGCCCGCCCCGGCCTCGCGGGGAAGCAGGGTACCCAGGTAGTTCCAGGAACGGGGAATAAAATCAAATTCAAAAACGGCCGCCCCCTGCTTTTTTATATACACGCTGATATGATCGTTGCGGAAGATGTATTCATCCTCCCCGTCAAAGTCAAAATCAAAATTCATAAGGGAGGGGATAAATACCCCCTTTATCCGGGCGGTTTTTTCCGCGATAAGGAGCGACTTGTACACGGCGTTCCTTATATCGCCCCGGTAAAAGCCGCCGGACCAGCTCCGGCAAAAGGCGTCGTAACCCTGGGCTTTCCACAGTTCCTCCAGGGCGGCGGTTTTGCGCGCCTTGTCGCCCCGCAGCTGGTTGACCAGTACATGGGTAAATATGGATTTGGCGTATATCCCGTTGGCCTCAGGATATTCGACGAGGAAACGTTTGACGCTGCTCTTTGAATCGGTACCGAAATAGGCCTTCTTGTAAACCCGGCAGTTCTTTAGCACTTTGGCCGGCGTGGTAAACCCGGCAAAGGATTCGCAGCGGGAAAGCTCCTCGAAAAACAGGCTGATGCCCTTCTCCGCCCCTTGCGAATCGAGGCTTTCGCCAAGAATGCCGTTGGAACAGACGGCGGCGATCCGGCCTTCCCCGGCGGCGGCGTTTCCCGCGGCGGCAAGTTTTTCCAGCGCTTCAAAGAGGCCTTCCGGCTTTATCCCGGCAAAAAACGCGCCGGGGGACGGCGCGGAAGAAAGCGCGGTGGAAGGCGGGACGCACAGAAGCGGAAAAACTGTCAGGAGCTTTCCCTGATTCTCGGTAAGGCAGGGGGCAAAGAGATCATCCCCCCCAAGACCGGCCCTCCGGAACTGTTCCTCGGAGAGGAAGGTGTAGCCCATGCCGCAGCGGCTGAACGCGTCAACTATGTCCGGCTCCCAGGCCAGGGCGGGGAGCCAGCAGCCCAGGGGCTTTTTGCTGAAGTGTTTCCGCAGATAGTCGGTAAGCAGCTCGATTTGGCCGATCTTGTCCTGCTGGGAAATGAGGGGCATCATAGGCTCGTAAAAGCCGCCCCCCACAAGCTCTACCTGTTTCCGGCTGACAAGGTCCCCGATAAGCATAAAAAATTCCGGGTGGGCGCGCTCAATCCAGTGAAGAAGCACCCCGGAATAATGCAGGGTCCCCTGGATATGAGGATAGTTGTTCAGGGCGACAATAAAAGGTTTAAGCTTGCCGGTATATACAAGTTCGAATTCTTCATCTTCCGCACCATAAGGCACATGGTTATGGTTAACAAGTATCAAACTGACAGATTTATTCATTAACTGGACAATCCTATAATCATCAATTGTAAAACACTTTTCTTCGTCTGAAAAGTCGATTTTTTGTAATTTATATGGTTATATGGGGAATTCCGAGCCAAAAAACAGGATGGAAACTCCTTGAGGCTGTTCCAAAACCAACCGGGTTTTGGAACAAGTTCTCTCTCAATAAAATTTGAGCAGGCGCAAAAAAATGACCGAAAGCGAGGAGAAGACAAGGGCGAGAAGGCCTATGGCGACGAGGAGCAGGGGGGTGCCGCGCAGGGTGCGGGGTATGGTTTCCCCGGAAAAACGGCCAAGTATCGCCCTGAGAATGAACACCGCCGCCAGGAAACCCAGGGAAAAACCAAGGGCAAGGACCAGGGCTTCGGAAAAAGAAGAGGCCAGGCGCAGCGTTATCAGCAGGGAAATCGTTACAAAGCCATTGCGGACGCCGGCCATGGAAAAAAACCTCCCTTCCGAATCAGCCCGCGAAAACAGGCGGGCAAAGAGCAATTTCCAGAATCTGTCCGCGGAGGCCGCCAGGGGGAAGATCAGGAAATACTCGAAAAAACCCAGGGAAAGGGGGCTAAAGACATAGGCGAACAGGCACCAGAACACCGCCAGCGAAACAAACTGGCTAAAGCATTGGAAAAAGACGAACCGGAACGGCCGGTAAGGCTCCCGGTTAAAGTCCTGTATGCCTACCCCGTGGATCAGAAGGTTAATCGAAAGGCCGGAAAAAACCGCCAGGGCCGCCAGGTTATTCACTGTCCCGCTCCGTCATTGACTTGAGTTCCTTAAGCCGGTTGAAAAGGGCTACCCCGTAACCCAGCAGGATAAGGGCGCCTGCGGAGCTTGCGAATATCTGTATGGGAAAATACGGGGATTCCCCGGAAACAAAAAGCCTCACAATCCCCCCGCTGCCCCCGGGCAGGGAAAGAGAGCCATAACCCAGAGGTTCCCGGATCAGGGCAAGGGCGACGATCAAAATACCGGCGGACAGGGCTTCGGCTGCGGCCCTGATCACGGCGTCCTCGATCTCGCTGTTTTCAAGCCGGCCCGGGAGCCGGGACACATAGCTGTGTACCGGCACCAAAAGGCAGTAGAGGAAAGTTTCCAGCGCCAGAAACGGGTTCAGCAGAAAGAGAAACAGGATATAGGTGCTGTTCAAAACGCCGGATAAAAAGAACCCCGCGATACCCTTCCCCTTTTGGGGGAATACCGGCCTGGCGGCATTCAGCGCCAGAATGAGCAGGCTGTGGTGCCAGAGCAGGGCGCCCAGGGTAACCAGGGCATAGGCGGTACGGCCTGAGGAAAAAATCACAAGCGCGACGCCGGCAAGGGTGGCAAGGGGCGCATGGCGGCCCCAGAAGGGGTGTTCCTGCAAACGATCGCTGTTCAACGGCCGCCCCCTTCGGGCAAGGCCCCCAATAGGGCATTTGCCTCCTCGGCCCGCCGGGCATAGAGCTGGATGACGGCGGCCGGGAAGCGCTGGAAAAGCTGAGCGGCGTTGGTTCCCAGGGGGATAAGCGATTCCAGCTTCCCTTCGGGGGAAAAAAGGGCAAGGGCCGGCGCCGTGTTCGGCCCGGCTGTCAGGGGAAAAACCACTGCCCGGCCGCCGGCATTCCGCAGGGTAAACCAGGAACCCAATTGCATGGCCCGGCCCGGCTTTCCCAGCGCGCCGATTGTTCCATCAAGACGGTAGGGAATATCGGAACGATCGAGGATCCTGTTTACCGACGCCAGGAGGATCTGGGATCGGAGGGACCCGGTCAAGCCCCAGAGCAGAGCGCCCACCAGGACAAGGCCGCCGATCCAGGCGGCAAAAAGCCCCCATTGTTTTACCGGGAGGGGGAGCCGCGCAATCCATTGGGTGAATTTATTCATAACCCGCCCGCCTTTTGGTAGAGAAAACGGTTTTCCACACCCCGGATCAGGAGGACCAAGATATTGACAAGGGCGATCGCGAAAAAAGCCCCGTAGGGTTCAAAAGCCAAATACCGGAACATAAAGGCCAGGACTGCCGCCAGGACAACCGCCGCAGCCTTGCCGCCCCTTGACTTGGGCGCGGTGGCGGGATCGGAACTGAGCAGGAAAACGGCGACAATAACGCCCCCCGAACAAATGCCGAAGAGGATATCCCCGTTTCCCAGGGCGCCGCCCAGGAAGAAGGCCCCGAAAAGCCTTACCAGAAACGCATAGACGATCAGAAAAACAGCGGGTATCCAGGTCTCGCCCGCCTGAAACGCGACGATTACAATAGTACCGGCCAGGAGGCATAAAAGCCCCCGGTCGGCGATAATCGCCGGGAAACGCGGCGCGAAAAGGGCGGCGTATTCGGCGGGCAGGCGGGTACCGAGAAACGAGAAGACCGTCCGGTTGAGAAAGGCGGCAACGCCCTCCGCCCCGTTTCCGAAAACAGCGCCGAATCCTGCCGGGGACGCGGCGCCGGGCAGGGAAAAGGCGCCGCTTAAATCCATGCCGTTCGCGGCAAGCAAAGACAGGGGAGAACCCTGGGGATCAAGCCCGCCGTTACGGGAAAGCGTTGAAAGTAACGAGAGCGGGGAATTTCGCAGCGACTCCTCAAAGGCGGCGGGCCAGGAAAATCGCGCGAAAAGCCATGCGCCGACCGCAGGGTTAAGCCAGTTCGCCCCCAGGCCCCCGAAGCTGTGCTTTACCACAGTCATCGCGAAGATGGAACCGAGAAAGGCCAATACCGGGGGGAAGGTATTGGGCAAGAGCAGGGTAAAAATCAGCGCGGAGGCGGCCGCGCTTCCGTCGGCAATATTCTGGCTGTGGAGTTTGACATTCAGAAGAAATTCCGACAGTACCGCCCCGGAAAGCGCGGCAAAAGCTATCATCAGCGAAGCGCCGTCGTCGGTCAGGGAAGACTGCACTACCGCAAGCCCGGCGCAGGCGCTCACCAGCCACATGCGGAGGGTGGTGGAACGGGCAAGACTCACCTGCGGCCGCCGGTACAGGGAAAGGGGCGTGTTTCTAACCGGCATAACTGTGCCTCCCGGCAATCGTCTGGCTTAAGGGAAGGCGCGAAGGGCAGACCAGTTCGCAGCAGCCGCAGCCGTGGCACTCGGCGGAGGCATACGGGGAACCGGCTTTATCCCCGCCCTGAGAACGCCTTAGCCGCTTGAAAAGCTCTTCGGGGTCCAGCCCCACAGGGCATACTACCCGGCATTCCCCGCAGCCTATGCAGTTCCTTACCCTTCCCTCTACGGCCTGGCTGTCCAAAATGGCGAAAACCGCATAGGTGGTTTTAATTACCGGCTCGTCCAGGTCTGTTACCGCCTGGCCAAGGAACGGGGAACCTGTCGCCATCCGTTTCGGCTTATCCACAAAACCTCCGCATTCCGCGAAAACATCCCCTATCCTCGTGCCGATCCGCACCTTCATCACCTGGGGATTCTTGACCGCCGACCCGCCGACGGCCACATAGCGGTCCAAAACAGGCCTGCGGAGTTTTACCGCATCGTAAATTGCCGCCAAAGTCGCGGGCCCTAAAATAATTACCGATCCCAGGAGAATCCCCTCGCGCTTTTCGTAGGCGCGCAGGGCCAGTTCCATCTCCCGCTGGTTATGCTGGGGATACCGGGAACCGGTTATGACCAGGGAAGAGGGGAGTTTATAGGAGGCGGCCTCGGACAAAAGTTTCCGGCCCAGATCTTTTTCCCTGTGGGATACGGCAAAGACTATGCGGTTCAGCCTGCCGGTCCTGGCGGCGATAGCGCTCCCCTCCACTACTTCCTTAAGCCGTTCCCGGCAGAGCGCATAATCGGAAGCAAGCCACGGATCGTCAAAGACGCAGCGGACCACAAGGGTCTGATCCCTTTTGCCTGCTTTTTCATAGTTAAGTACGGCGGCAATAGGCCGGCCGGCCCCTTCCATCTCGACAATACCGAATTCTGTGGCAAGATGCATAAGTTCATGGGGGGAAAGGTCGGTCCAGGAATAGGCGGTTTCCTTTTTGCCCAAAAGCTCGAAGCCGCCCCCCATGCGTATCAGCAGGGCGTTGCAGATCCTGCCCTCGGCGTTTTTCCAGGAGAGCTCCCGTATTACCCGGCCCGGAACCGTGGCGTGCACGTTCGCGGAAAGCGGCCCCTGGGAACGGCCGACAAGCATCCCCTCCCGGACAAGGTCCCCGGCGGCGACGGTGGGCTTGGCCGGGACTCCCGCGTGCTGCACTAGGGGAATTACCGAAAGGGCGGGAAGAAAAGCCGTAGTACTCGAATCCCTGGGGGGGGCTGTAGGATCGTCAAAGGAAAGCCCCCCGCGGGGGAAGGAATAGATATTCATGCCGCCGCCTGTTTGTCCCCTTTAGCGTTCACAATGAGGAAGCCCTCTGTTTTCCGCCTTTCCCGGGCCCGGGCGAAACAGGAGGGAAGCGCCAGAACCAGGACAATTGCCGCGGCAATAACTTCCCCGGCCCCGTTCCCCCTGGGCGCATGATTCCCGCCCTCTTTCAGAAAGGAACACAATTCTTCAAGCGGAAACGGCGGGGGGGCCGGGTATTCCGGCGCTGCCCGGTCTTTTGTCTGCCGCGATCCTTCGATCAGCCCGTCCTCGCCAAGATAGTAGCCGTAATAGGCAACGGCCTGCGGCATACCGGCCTCCGGGGAACGCGGGTCCAGCGGGCGCAGGGAAAACGAGGACTGAAAGGCAAAATGAGCCTCGTACTCTTCCTTTGTGGGGATATCCGCGACCGTAGCAAAAACAGCCGGGGAAGCGCCCGGCCCGTTTCCGGACAGCCCAAACAGGGGCAGAAACAGGCTCAGGCAGGACGCGAGCGCAAAGGGAAGCGTTGTACGGGGGAGAAAATCAGGGCTAAAAGACGGCTGCCGTATAGGGATAGGCAAAAAACGGCGGTGGGCAAAGCCGCCCGCCGGAGCCGATTCAAGCAAAAGGAAAAGGACGAGCGCGGCGAAAGAAGCCGCTCCGGCAAGTACGGCCGGAAGCGGGCGCACAGGCGCGGCAACGGCGGCGATTAGGTAAACCAGGAAAAAAACCAGCGCCAAAAGCCAGTTTACCCTGAAAATGCGGCCGGATTTGAAAAAGCGGGCGGGCCGGCGGAAACGGGCCAGGCTTTCCCTGAGCGGCGGGACAAGGGACTCGATACAGCCGAAAAGCGCGGCAATACAGGCAAAGCCCCCCGGCCCGGAAAGCGCTAGGGCAAGCAGGGCCGGAATCAGCGCGGCCGCCATGCGGAAAAAGCCCGTGGGAAAGGCGGTGGGGTTTTTCAGGGCGAGGAACAGGGCGCCGCCCCCGGCCGCGAGGAACAGGAGCAAAAGGGGGAACAATGGCCCGCGCCGGGCCGTTACAAAGGCGTCCAGCGTAAAGGCCGTATCCCCGCCCAAAGCCGCGCCAACGCGGTCCCTGAGCTGGTCGAAAGCCACCGGCCTTAAATCTATAAAGAAACGCCGCTTCCCGTCCTTCACAAAAAAAGAACGGAGGGCCGCCGCGTACCCGTCATTCCGGGGATCAAAAGGTTCCACCGCCTCGCCGTAAATATCCAGGGCCACGCGTTTAAGCTCCCCAAAGTCGTCAAGAAAAACCCAGGAGCCGGATTCTGAAATATAGCCCGCGATCCCCGCGCGGGAAAGGGCCTCCCCTATTTCCCGGTCCGGGCAGGATTCGTCAACCGAAAGCATAGCAAAGCCGCCGGGATTCCCGCCGCCCTCCAGGATCCCCCGATCTCCCCCCCCTTCCGGGGCCAAACCGGTGAATTTCAGGGCGGAAATCAGGGCAGCAAGGCCGCATAGAAGTATAACAGCAAGGGCAGCCGGCGCAGAATTTCTATATGCCATCGATATACCTGATAATACCTAATACCTACAAAAATTCATACGCCGCGGCAATGAAAAAGCCCAGAAGCGCCCCGACAACCACTTCCATAGGGGTATGGCCGTGGACCTCTTTCACCGGGTGGTACTCAATCCCCTCCCTTTCGGCCAGCTGGCGGCCCAGGGAATTGAGCGCCCTGGCCTGGAGGCCCGACGAACGGCGCACCCCCATAGCGTCCCGCATGATAATCAGCGCGAAAAACAGGCTGACAATGAACAGGTCCGAGTTAAACCCGGCCCGGTAAGCCGCGGAAACCGTCAGAGCCGTAACAAGCGCCGCGTGGCTCGAAGGCATCCCGCCCGTGCGCCAAACCACGGTTTCCAAAAGTTCCCGACCGCTCCTGTGTTTCCCCCTAAGCAAAAAAACCAGCATCTTGAGTATCTGGGCAATTATCCAGCTTGACAGAGGGGCCAGAAAAAGAGGGGTCTCTATCAGCGCCTTCAGCGACTCCGCCTGGGATATCGGAAAAGCCATTACTAACTTGTATTCATAACAGGGAAATTTGTCAAGGGCGCGGGACACGCCCCTTCCCGGGCCAAAACCCTTTGCTTAAATTTCTCCCAATAAAAACAAAAAAACCCGCCGATAAACGCATACATAGCGATTTTTATCCTGGTATTCTGGTTTTGGGCGCATCCGCGCGCCTTTTGCGCGCGGACCGGGCTTTCCGGGGCTCCGCTTCCGCTCCGGCCCCGGCGCTCCGCGCCGTGGCTAAACCCCTCCAATCCCTTGCGCTGCTGTAAAACGGCATCCGTGCCGTTTTACAGCTTTGAGTTTTTGCGTGGCAAAAACTCATGAATCGCCGCAGCCGGCATCCCTGCCGGCCTGCCTGTAGCAAACTCCATTCCTGGAACGCAAGGTGTGGAGTTTTGCTTTGCAAAACTCCGAGGTAATTTGCGAAGCAAATTACCCGGCATCCATGCCGCAGGCACTAATAAATTTATCGGATTTTTAACCGCAAAGTCGAAAAAGTCGAAGAAGGTAAGAAACGTGGGTTCGACGAAAAGGAGAAAGTCCGCGAATTACGCGAATGAACGCGAATATATCCGAATAATTCGCGAAAATTAGCGTTCATTCGCGGACCCTGATAGTCGGCAAATTTGGCGCCAGGCACATTTTTTCAGGATAAAAATTTATCCAAAAACTTGATGCCTGGCGCCCTTATATTACCTTATCTTTCGCGAGAATCCCCAGGGCTTCCGGAGGCGCTGCGCAGCGGCCCCCCGGAAGGAGAACCGCAGGCGATTCGCCTGAACACCAGAGCTGGCTCCGCCGAAGCCTGCTGGTACCATAATTCTTACCATATCTGTCGGCCAAATCGTTGCGGAACCCAAAGTAACTCTACTGTCATTAATGTACAGTTCACAACCTTCCGCTATAAAGTCATCCCAACTGATGATACCACCTGCAGACATAAATTCACTTACAGACATTGGCCCTTTAAGACCAAACTCTTCTGAGGCTTTCCCGCTCATATATACTACAAGATCGCTATCACCCCCCTGCGGTGGTGGTACTGGCTCTGGATCGTCGCTGTTACCGGTCTGGCCGCCGCCGCCGTTGCTCCCGCTGCTCTTATAATAATAACCACCAAGCAAAACAGCGCCATTGTACAGCGGCACGAATATACCCGAAGCGTTGGAAAACGACAATCGGGTCCCGCTGACAACATAACTGGCTGCTCCGATCTCAACGGCTGTTTCACCCGCAGTGGTAGTCGCGGTGATGCGCCCGCCCGACGCGGTAACCTTGATGAGGTCGTTCCCCATGCCTGTATTACCGATAAAGCTGCCGTCAGCCGCAATCTCGAAGTGAGCGTCCCTCCCGATTTCGGCGTCCTCCTGTGAATAGTGCCACGATGCCACAAGAGCGCTGTCGACACTGCCATCGCCGTTACCGGTCTGGCCGCCGTCGGAGGAACCGCTCCGCGTAAACTGATATGTACCGGGGTAGTAACCGCCGATTAATACAAGCACCATCGTGCCGGCGCTGGTAACGGTTGCCGTTCCTATATAACCTGCTTCCAAATTGGTGTTGTACAGAGTGGCGGTATTGCCGCTCATGGTATAGTATCCCCATTCAGAAGGAGCCGACCCGCTTGCCCCCCAGGAACCAGAGTCGAATATTAGAGTGACAGAGGAACTGTTTACATATCCTGTCCAGGAACCGCTAATATCGCCGACTGTGCCTTCACCGCCGCCAGAAGCTTTCCACTGAGCGGTAAACGCAGTATTGGTGTTGATCGTAACGCTTGCCCCCGCCGCATAGGTCATGCCGTTACCGGCTCGCCATCCGTCAAAGGTTTTCCCGGCAGGCGCGGTCATGTTGCCCTGGCCGGGCAGGATAACGGAGGTTCCGGGGCCAACTACCCGGATCTCCGGCGGCGTGCCGCTTCCCTCACCAGAACTAAAAGTTACTGAATAGAGGCCTTGAGGGCCATCTTCGGGCCAATCAAAGTCTACATCATCAGTTATCTTAACCGTTGCAGAACCCGAAGTAACTTCTTTGCCATTAACGTACAGTTTCCCGCCGGCCTGTCTAAACGCAGCCAGAGTAGTAAATTCACCCCAAGTAGCTTCAGCAATCACTTCATCTGCCGTATATTCGCCGAAGCCCTCCGGCACCATAATTCTTACCGTATCTGTCGGCCTAATCGTTGCGGAACCCGAAGTAACTCTATTGTTATTAACGTACAGTTCGGCACCTAACGTTCCAAATTCTTCCCAGGTAAAGCCGCCTTCAGCCAGAAATTCATCTACCGATATTGCCTCTTTAAGACCCAAATCTGAGGCTTTCCCATTCATAAATTCTACAAGCTTGCCGCTAGATATGTTTTTCCACTGGGCAGTATACGTGGTATTGGCGTTGATCGTAACGCTTGCCCCCGCCGCCTGGGTTGCGCCGCTGCCGGCTTTCCACCCGTCAAAGGTTTTCCCGGCAGGCGGGGTCATGTCGCCCTGGCCGGGCAGGGTAATGGAGTCACCGGGGTCAACCACCAGATTCCCCGGCGCCGTACCGCCCCCATCGCCGCGATTAAAAGTTACCGTGTAGGTAGGTCCCCATTGCGCCGTAAGGGTTACACTGCCCGTTACAAGATAGCTATAACCCGGCGCGTATATCTGGGTACCCACTGTACCCACTTTCCAGCCTTCAAGGAAGGTTTTCCCGGTGGGCGGGGTCATGCTGCCCTGGCCGGGCAGGGTGATGGTTATCCCGGACTCAGCGGATTGAGGAGACGGTACGGTGCCGGTCCCCCCGCCAAGAGCGAAAGTCACGGTGAATGCGTCCTTCCACTGGGCGGTAAATGTGGTATCGGCGTTGATCGTAACGCTTGCCGCCGCCGCATAGGGCGTGCCGTTACCGGCTCGCCATCCGTCAAAGGTTTTCCCGGCAGGCGGGGTCATGTCGCCCTGGCCGGGCAGGGTAATGTTTACCCCGGACGCAATATTATTTTTAGAATCCGGCATTGTGCCGCCGCCGCCGCCAAGAGCAAAAGTTACGGTGAAGGTAGTAGTATTGGTCCCCCATTGCGCGGTAAGGGTTATATCGTTGTTCGGTACAGAATAGGCCTCGCCCGCTGCGTAGGTCTGGGTACCCGCGTTCCAGCCCTCAAAGACGGGTGTCCCGTCCGGCGCGGTCATGGCGCCCTGGTTGGGCAAAATGATGTTTGCCCCGGGCGCAGCGGATTGAGGAGACGGCGCCGTACCGCCACCGCCGCCAAGGGCAAAAGTTACTGTATAGGTAGTACTGCTGCTACCGGTCCCCCATTGCGCGGTAAGGGTTACATTACCCGTTACCGGATAACTCTGACCCGCATTGTAGGTCTGTCCACCCGTACTTGCACTCCAACCCCTAAAGGTTTCCCCGGACGGCGCGATCATGGCGCCCTGGCCGGGCAGATCGATGTTTGTCCCGGACGCAACGGATTGAGGAGACGGCGCCGTACCACTGCCCCTGCCAAAAACAAAAGTTACTGTGTAGTTAGTAGTAGCGGTTCCCCATTGCGCGAAAAGGACTACATTACCCGTTGTTATGGTATATCCCGCTCCCGGCGGGTAGTCTATTCCATTCGGTGTTCTCCAACCTTTAAAGAAGGGTGTCGCGGACGGCGCGGTCATATTATCCTGGCCGGGCAAGATGATCTGGTCCCCGGATTTCCCGGATAAAGGAGACGGCGCCGTGCCGCCGCCGCCATTAGGAGCAAAACTTACTGTGTAGGTAGTATCACCGCCGCCGCCGCTGCCGTCGGGGTTACAGCCGGTCAGGGCAAATCCGAATACCAGCATGAGACTGAGTATTCCCGCCATAAATACCGAGCGCTTTTTCATAAAAGTCCTCTTCAAACGTTGAAATACCCTCCCTACGAGAGGGATATAAAAAGAGGACCAGACGCCCTTGAGAGGAGCCTTGTATCAAGGTATACTCTCAAAAGCATCTAGCTGTACCCCGGAAACGGCTTAGTCTTGGCATAGGCCGCCGTTTTCGGGGTTCCTCTTATTTCAATCAGGGGCCGAAACCCCTGTTAAAACCGTTTTTCTACCCCTTTCCCCGGCTGCGGGGACCCGCTTTTCCGCAGACAAAAAGAAAAATTTCCCCCAAAACGCCGGTTTTTCGGGCCGGAAAGCCATTTTGGGAGGGCGTTGCGAGAAAAAAATATATTATAAAATGCAAATTTGGCCCAAATCGGCAGAATCTCGGGGTTTTTAAATAGCTGTTTTTAAAATAGGGG
>JAIRZS010000270.1 GCA_031267115.1 Treponema sp. | reverse complement strand
AGATGAAGCAATTGATGCCGTTGTCAATAAAAATACGCCGGTAATCTTCGAGATCTTCCGGGTGAAGCTGGGGGACACCCCGCATGGGGTACGGCAGCCCCAGCATTTCGTACTTTTTTTCGCCGAACTGATGGAAGGGCAGCAACTGGGCCTGCTTTAGCCCCGCTGAATTGAGAAGACGGGAGAAACCCAGGGCGTCTTTTGGAGAATCGTTGAAGCCGGGAATGACGGGGAGCCGGGGAAGTAACGTTTTCCGCGCGGCAACGGCGGCCCTGAGGTTATCGAGGATAAGATCGTTATAAACGCCGGTCCCCTTGAAATGGAGTTCCCGGTCGTAGTGCTTGATGTCAAAGAGCAATAGAGCCGCCGCTTCCGCCAGGCGCATGAAAACAGCGGGCGGGGCGCAGCCGGTGGTTTCAAGCGCGGTGTGTATCCCTTCGCGCCTTAACGCTTCCAGCAGTTTGTATGCGAATTGCGCCTGGAGCAGTACCTCGCCGCCGGACAGGGTTACGCCGCCCCCGGATTCTTCGTAAAAAGGCCGGTCCTGAAGGCATATACGCAGGGTTTCTTCCAGGGAATAAGGCTGCCCGTTCATGGAAAGGGCCTTCTGCGGGCATTCCCGGACGCAGGCCCCGCAGGCGGTACAGGCCCGGCGGTCTATGAAAAGCTCCCCGCTTATCGCGCGGGCCGGGCAGGCAGCGGCGCAGCGCAGGCAGCGGACGCATTTCGCGGTGTCCCGCAAAACGGAAGCGGCGGCTTCCTGGGTTTCGGGGTTGGAACACCACAGGCAGGAGAGGGGGCAGCCTTTGAAAAACACAACGGTCCGTATGCCGGGGCCGTCGTGCAGGCTGAATTTCTGGATGTTGGAAAGAAACGCCGCGCTGTCCTGTTTCACGCTTGTTCCGCCTGTGCGGCCATATTGCTATGGGAGATTAAGGCGCCCATAACTATAAGGTACGCTTTGTCCGGATAATTGTAAAGCGGTATTTGTTAAAATAATAAAAAATATTACTAAAATAATTTTTTATTGAAAAAATAAAATTCTGCGCTATACTGTAAGCAAGGCCCGCGCAAGGGATTGGAGGGGCGCGTCAGACCCGGAGGGTCTAAAGCGTTCTTTGCGCCGCCAGGCGCAAAGAATGGAGCGAAGCGGAACCTCGCAAAGCCCGGTCCTGCCGCGCAAGCGGCAGGATGCGCCCAAATTCCGGACTGGAATATGAAACTGCTGGTTACGAGAGCTTATCAGCAGGGCGGGAATATGAGAGAATAGGCCCGGGGGGATACTACCGGGGAGAAGTTTATGGAACAGTATACGATAGGCGTTGATGTGGGGGGGACCAAGACGGCGTACGGGGTGCTGGACGGGGGGAAGAATATTGTCGCCCGCCTGAGCCATCCGTCGGACGCTTCGTGTCCGCCCGGAGCTTTTTTTGACCGGATTGCGGCCAATATCCGGGATCTTATGGACGCCAATCGTATACAAAAGGAGAATCTCCGGGGAGTCGGGGTGGGGGTGCCTTCTTTTGTGCTGTTTGAGGAGGGGCGGATACTGAAAACCTCCAATCTGACGAATCTCCGTGATTTTCCGGCCCGCGCCTATCTGGAGGAAAAGCTGGGCGGCGTCCGGGTGATTCTGGACAACGACGCCCACGCCGCGGCTATAGCGGAACACCGGCTGGGGGCGGGGAGGGGTTTCGACAACCTCCTCTACTGCCCGGTAAGCACGGGGGTTTCCTCGGCTATCATTATCGGCAACAGGATATTCCGGGGGAGCTACGGCTGGTCGGGCGAAAGCGGCCACATGATAATGACGCCGGACGACGGCGTGGAATGCGGCTGCGGGAACCGGGGCTGCGTTATGTCCTGGTGTTCCGGCTCGATGATCGCGAAGCATGTCAAAAACTGGATCGACGCGGGGGAGAAATCCTGTATTCCGGAATTTGCCGGGGGCGGCGAAATTAACTGCCTGCATATTGAACAGGCCTACAACGCGGGGGACGTTCTTGCCCGCCGGGCTGTCGCGCAGATGATAAAGTACCTGGGCGTCTGGACCTACAACCTCTACGTAACCTTTAATATCAACTGCTTTATCTTTGGCGGCGGCCTTTTGAAGATGTGGAGAAATCTTGAGGATAACGGGAAGGGCGGAAATCTGCTCGAAAGCATGAAAGAGGTATTTGACAGGCATAATAAAAATTCCATGCCTGTTTATTTTAAGGAAGCGGAGCTGGGCGATGACTTCGGCGTTATCGGCGCAGCGGAATTATTATAGGATTTTAGGATTTCAGGAGTGCAGCATGAACGGCAGCTTTGGAACTTTGACTCCGCGGATGAATCAATTTCGCCTTAAACTTTTAAACGCGCAGCCGCGCGTTTGTGTCGAGCGGGCGGGGATTACTACCGATACTTACCGGGAAAACATGGACCAGCCCCTGGCTATAAGGCGGGCGCTGATGTACAGGAACGTGCTTGAAAAGATGAGCATCTTTATCGAGGAGGAGACCCTGCTTGCGGGGAATCAGGCGTCGAGCAACCGCGCGGCACCGATCTTCCCCGAATACGCGATGGACTGGGTTGTCGCGGAACTGGACGAATTTGAAAAGCGGGACGGCGACCGTTTCTATATTACCGAAGAAAACAAGCGGGCGCTGAGGGAGATCGCCCCGTTCTGGCGGCACAATACGGTAAAGGACCGGGGGCTGGCCGCCATGCCTCCGGGGGCGAAGGTCTTCTACGATCTGGGGATAATCAAGGCGGAGGGGAATATTACCTCCGGGGACGCGCACCTGGCGGTTGATTACCGGCGTATGCTTGGGGAAGGGCTTTTGGAGTACAGGCGGAGGGCGGAGGAAAAACTGGCCGCCCTGGACCTGACGGATTACCGGAACCTGGCGAAGTCGTACTTTTACCGGGCGGTTTCCATTGCGGTGGACGCGACGGTCGCCTTCGCGAAACGCTACGCCTCCCTTGCCGGGGAAATGGCGGAAAGGGAAAAAGATGGGAAGAGACGGGCGGAGCTTCTTGAAATGGAGAGGATCCTGAACAAGGTCCCCGCGGGGCCCGCCGAATCCTTCCGGGAGGCGGTGCAGTCCCTGTGGCTGGTGCATCTGTGCCTCCAGATAGAAAGCAACGGCCATTCCCTTTCCTACGGGCGCATGGATCAGTACCTTTACCCCTGCTACGAAAGGGATTTAAGCGCGGGGAATATCGACGCGGAAAGCGCCTGCGAGCTTCTGACCAACCTGTGGCTTAAAACATTTACCATTAACAAGATCCGGAGCTGGAGCCATACCCGGTTTTCCGCCGGCAGCCCGCTTTACCAGAATGTTACCATAGGCGGGCAGACCGCGGCAGGGGAAGACGCGGTGAATCCGCTTTCGTTCCTTATACTGCGCAGCGTTGCCCGGACAAGGCTTCCCCAGCCGAATCTGACGGTGCGCTACCACAAGCTGCTTAACGAAGATTTTATGAAGGAATGTATCGAGGTGGTGCGCCTGGGCTTCGGTATGCCGGCCTTTAACAGCGACGAAGTTATTATCCCCTCGTTTATCGCGAAGGGGGTGAGGAAAGAGGACGCGTACAACTACAGCGCCATAGGCTGCGTGGAAGTGGCTGTTCCCGGCAAATGGGGCTACCGCTGCACGGGCATGAGCTTCCTCAACTTTCCCAAATCCCTGCTTATCGCCCTGAACGACGGCACGGACATTGAATCGGGAATCAAGGTCTGCGAAGGGGCGGGGCACTTTACGGGCATGGAATCCTTTGACGGTGTTATGAAAGCCTGGGACAAGATTATCCGCGAATTTACCCGGCAGTGCGTCGTTATCGATTCGGTCTGCGACACGGTGCTGGAACGCGACACGGCGGATATTCTGTGTTCGGCCCTCTGCGACGACTGCATCGAGCGGGGCCTTAACCTGAAAGAGGGCGGCGCGGTCTACGACTTTATCAGCGATTTGCAGGTGGGCATTGCCAACCTTGCCGATTCCCTCGCGGCGATAAAGAAGTGCGTGTTCGAGGATAGATCAATGACCGCGGAAGAACTGTGGAACGCGCTGCGGCGGAATTTCGAAGGGGCCGGAGACGGGCGCGTGCGGGAGCTTTTGCTCGCCGCCCCCAAATACGGCAACGACGACGATTATGCGGACTCCCTTGTCCGCGCCGCCTACGACATCTACATTGACGAGATGAAGAAGTACCGCAATACCCGTTACGGACGGGGGCCCATAGGCGGCGTGTACTACGCGGGCACTTCCTCCATTTCGGCGAACGTGCCCCAGGGCGCGGGTACCACGGCGACCCCCGACGGGCGCAGGGCCGGCGAGCCGCTCGCGGAAGGCTGCTCCCCCTCGCACGGGATGGACAAAAACGGGCCGACGGCGGTATTCAAATCCGTGTCCAAGCTGCCCATTCCGGAAATTACCGGCGGTGTCCTTCTGAACCAGAAGCTCACTCCGACCATGCTCGAGTCCGAAGAAAACCGGAGCAAGCTGATATTCCTGCTCCACGCCTTCTTTAACCGGCTTGGCGGCTTCCACGTGCAGTTCAACGTAGTGTCCCGCGAAACCCTGCTCGACGCCCAGGCCCGCCCGGAGAAGCACCAGGACCTTATCGTCAGGGTGGCCGGTTACAGCGCGTTCTTCAACACGCTTTCCCGGCAGACCCAGGACGACATAATCGAGAGGACGGAGCAGAGCCTGTAGGAGCCTGTTGCTGTGAAGCGGGTGTAGATTGAATAGTTACTCAAACTCGACATTCTCGATGAATATCTGGTTAAAGTACCGGTCTTCGGGCAGGCTGTACTCCTGCGACAGGCCTACTATCTCCTCGATCTTCTCTCCGGCGCCGCTGTCCAGAAGGTACTTTACCGT
>JAIRZS010000233.1 GCA_031267115.1 Treponema sp. | reverse complement strand
GGGGGGGGGATAATTTTCAAAATTGTAACGAAAAATGACTTCACGGCTTACTCCTTTTACTTACAAATTCCGAAAATACGCCGGATAATCGGGATTTTTGCATAAATACGCAAAAAATCCACAAGCACAGCAGGCTGCCAGGCATCCGGACGCCCCTCTGGACCCGGCTTTGGGGGATAAATGCCCAAGAAAACTGCCGGATATATTAATATAATACTCTTACTCCGGGCATAATGTCAAGAAAATTCGTAATTATTCAGTCGTAGCGTAATTTCAGAACTTTTCTTGTTCTCTAATGCTTTAACAAAGGGGAGTAAGGAAGCCGCTCCCGCCTGGTCGCGGCATTAAGCCCTTTCGCTCCCAATCGGCTCATTTCGGGGCTAAAAGCCCCTTCATTCCGCCGATTTTCGCTATCCCCCGCAGGCGGCTGAATAGTTACGAAAATTCATGATTACGCCAAAAAAGCCCTGATCGGAAGATCAGGGCTTTTTTGTAATGCTGCTGCGGCCTTTGGGCTAAAGCCCTAAAGCGAAGGACAGCCTCATGCCGTTGGTTCTGAGCGCGACCCAGTCGCCCCTGAGAGGGGTGTTGCTGCCGTCAATATAGAAATAGCGGTAGCTTTCCAGATTGGCGTCGGTGGGATCGTAGACCCGGACTTCCCCGGTATTGCCGTCTATCGTGATCCTGAAAGGCACCTCGGAAGAAAGGTTTTCCTGGGTAAGCAGGGGGGCGTATTCGTTCAGATCTACGCTTTCCACCAGATCCATGCGGGAATTGCTAAGGCTCTGGTAGATCTGGGCGCTTAATCCCCTGGGGATACGGCTGTTGGCGGGACTTTCGTCGTAATTGAGCCACAGCAAATACGATCTGCCGCTGCCCCACGAAACCGAGGGATAAGACCTGTCCCCAAATACATGGAGGCCGAACCCGCCGTGGCCGTCTTCGGCGCCCGATTCATAGCGGGCGTTGAATTCGTAAAGCATGGGGCCGCTTTGGGGCGCGTTGATGTTGATTTTTGCGAGACGAGCCGCCGCGTCATTCTGATAGAGCCGGTTTCCGGATACAGCCCAGCTGCCTGACGCAGCCTGATAATCCGGAATGCTGTTCGACTGGCCGTACGCAAGAGTCACCAAGCAAATAACGGCTAGCAAGAAAACGATACGTTTCATACCTGTTACCTCGTTTGATAATAAGTTCTTAGGGCGCTCTAAGGAAACTCCCAACGCGCCGGTCATGTTTTCATATCATTCTACCTTATTTTAGAAAAAAGTACAGAGGTTTTTTTCAAAATATACAAAAATCTTGCTTTTCTACAAAAAAATATGGCGGATTCCGCCCCGCGCAAGGGATAGAAGCGGAACAAAAACGCTCGAGCGTTTTTGTTGGAGCGTATAGCCCGGTCCGGCCCGCAGGGCCGGATGCGCCCAAATTCCGGACAGGAATACGAAGCCGCCGGGAAAACTGCTAGGCATGCCGCTGATTCTGCTATATTATGAACTTTTGTATTATTTTAACAATTCAGTCGGGGGGCTAAAGCCCCCACTCCGCACAAAGTCTTGTCAAGACTTTGTGCCATATCCGGTTGAACGAGGGGGCCTGGACCCCCTCCGCTCGAAAAAAACTGTCATTTTTTTCGAGCTACCCCCGCTTGGCATTTATTGACAAGGGTGGACTGAATAGTTACATATTATCTTAATGATGGAGGATATATGAACGGATTACTCATGCTTATTATCGCCGCGGTGGTGCTCCTTTTGGCCTATCTGGTCTACGGGCGCTGGCTGGCGAAAAAATGGGGCATTGACCCCAAAAGGAAGACCCCCGCCTATGAACTGGAGGACGGGGTCGATTATGTGCCTACGCGGCCTTCGGTGGTGTTCGGCCACGAATTCGCGTCGATAGCGGGGGCGGGGCCTATCAACGGGCCTATCCAGGCGGCAATGTTCGGGTGGCTGCCCGTTATGCTCTGGGTGCTTATCGGCGGGGTGTTTTTCGGCGCGGTCCAGGATTTCGCTTCCCTTTACGCCTCGGTCAAGAACAAGGGGAAGACTATCGGCTATATTATTGAAACTTATATTGGCCGGACCGGGAAAAGGCTCTTCCTGGTCTTCGTATGGCTCTTTTCGATCCTGGTGGTGGCCGCCTTTGCCGACATTGTGGCGGGGACTTTCGGGGGATTCGGCGCCGCGGGGGAAAGGATCGAGGCCAACGCTTCGGTGGCGACTACCTCCCTGCTCTTTATCGCGGTCGCGGTATTGCTGGGTTACCTGATGCGGAAACTCAAAACCAACGGGGTCATGTGCGGCGTTATGGCGGTGGCGATGCTGGTACTCTGCATAGCCCTGGGGCTTCTTTTCCCCGTTTATGTCGCCAAGGACATCTGGCTCTATGTTGTGTTTGTCTATATCTTTATCGCCTCGGTTACCCCGATCTGGGTACTGCTCCAGCCCCGGGATTACCTTAACTCCTTCCTCCTTGTGGCTATGCTGATCGCCGCCTTTGTCGGCGTCGTATTCAGCGCGCCGCCGGTAAATATTCCGGCCTTTGTGGGCTTTAAGGTGGGGAACAACTACCTCTTTCCCATCCTGTTCGTTACCGTGGCCTGCGGCGCTGTATCGGGCTTCCATTCCCTGGTAGCTTCGGGGACCGCCTCCAAGCAGATCGAAAACGAGCGCCACATGCTCCCTATATCTTTCGGCGCCATGCTGGTGGAAAGCCTCCTGGCAATCATCGCCCTTATCGCCGTAAGCGCCATCACGGTAAACGGCAAGCTTCCCGAAGGCATCGTGACCCCGCCCCAGGTGTTCGCCACCGCGGTCGCGGGCTTCCTCACCAGGCTCGGCCTCCCCGCGAACGTCATCTTTACCCTGATTTCCCTGTCGGTGTCCGCCTTCGCGATAACCTCCCTTGACTCGGTAGCCCGGGTGGGCAGGCTCGCGTTCCAGGAACTCTTTACCGAAGACCAGAACGACGGCAAAGCCGCCCCGCCTCTCTTTAAATTCCTTGCCAATAAGTATGTCGCCACCATCGCGACCCTTGTCGTAGGCTATCTCCTGGCGGTTTTGGGTTACGCCACCATCTGGCCTCTTTTCGGCTCGGCGAACCAGCTGCTTGCCGCCCTGGCCCTGATATCCTGCGCGGTATTCCTGAAGAAGACCCACCGCCAGGGCTGGATGCTCTGGGGACCCATGTTCATCATGCTGGCCGTTACCTTTACCGCGCTGGTGTTCACTGTCCGCCAGAAATTCGGCAGGATCACGGACGGCAGCTTTGCTTTCGGCGCGGACGGCCTCCAGCTTATCTTCGCGGTGCTGCTCCTGCTCCTGGGCATCATGGTAGCCGTCTCCGGCGTGAAGAAGCTTGCGGAAAAGGAACCGGCCGCCGGTTAATTTTGGGCGCATCCGTGTGCCAACCTGCCCTGCGGGCAGGACGGCCCACGGACCGGGCTTTACGCTTGTATCTTTTTTGCCTGCGCAAAAAAGGATACCGCTTCAATCCCTTGCGCGTCCGCCTCTGGCGGATAACAGAGGAATGAGCAATGAGGAGCAGTACACCCCATGTCTAGTACCTGGGGTCTGACCCCATACCCCATATATAGGCCGGGAGCAGGAAGCGGCAATTGCTAACTTACATGCCGTGGAGGAGTTCGCGGGGTTTTGAGCCTTGGGCCGGGCCTACAAGGCCCCGGGCCGCCATTTCTTCCACAATGCGCGCCGCGCGGTTGTAGCCTATCTTGAGGCGGCGCTGGATATAGCTGGCGCTGGCCTTGCCCTGCTGCATGACTATTTCCAGGGCTTTGTCGTAAAGCGGGTCTTCCCCGTCCGAGAAAAGCGAGGGATCGTTTTCATCGTCCTCTTCGTCGTAGAAGATTTCGTCGTCTATATAGTCCGGCTCGCCCAGGGTTTTAACGTACTCTACTACCCGCTCCACCTCTTCTTCGGAGATAAAGGCCCCCTGCATACGGATCGGGAAGGGGTCTACTACCCCGGCGTAGAGCATGTCCCCCTTGCCGAGCAGTTTTTCCGCGCCTACCTGGTCGATGATGATCCTGCTGTCCATTTTGCCCGCCACCATAAAGGCAATGCGGCTGGGGATATTCGCCTTGATAAGGCCGGTAATTACGTCGATGGAGGGCCGCTGGGTGGCGAGTACCAGGTGTATGCCCACGGCGCGGCTCATGGCGGCAAGCCTAGCGACCGTGCTCTCCATTTCCTTGCCGGTGGTGGCCATAAGGTCGGCAAATTCGTCGATCACGATTACGATATAGGGCATATGCTCGGCGGCGATATTACGTTCTTTTATACGTCTGTTGTAGCTCTTGATGTCCCTGACCCCCATGGAGTCCAGGCAGGCGTAGCGGCGCTCCATTTCAAAGAGGCAGTACTGTAACGCCTGGAAAGCCCGCTTGGGTTCGGTGATGACCGGGGTAAGGAGATGGGGAACGTCGTTGTAAAGCTTGAGTTCCACGATCTTGGGATCGATGAGGATGAGCCGGCAGTCAAACGGGGAACGCTGGTACAGGATCGAAAGTATCAGGGAATTGACGCACACGGACTTTCCGGAACCGGTGGAACCCGCGATAAGCAAATGGGGCGTCTGGGCAAGATCCACGGTCTGAGCCTCGCCGGTAATGTCCTTGCCAAGCACCACGGGAATCTCCTGCTTTTTCGCCTTGCCGTCGCGCCGCAGTTCCCCCTCGATTATTTCCCTGAAAGACACAATGTTCCGTTTTTTGTTCGGCACTTCGATGCCCACGGCGTGTTTTCCGGGTATGGGCGCTACAATGCGTACGGAAGAAGCGGCAAGGCGCAGGGCGATATTGTCTTGAAGGCTCACTATCTTTGAAAGTTTTACCCCCGGCGCGGGAAGAATCTCGAACATGGTGATGACCGGCCCTTTCTTGATGCCGGTCACTTCCGCCTGTATGTTAAATTCCTCAAGGGTTTCCTTGAGAATCACGGCGGCGAATTCGGTCCCCTGGTCTATGATCCAGTACTGCCCGTCCGGGTACTGGTTGAGTATGCCGTCTACAGGTACCTGGTAGCGGCCGTCCCTGATTTTTTTTTTTGCCCCGGCGAAAGCGGCGGCTTCCGCGCCGGGCGGCGCCTGGAGGGGCGCGGGCAGGTCGAATTCCGCCCCGGTGAACCCCCCGCCGCCCGCCTCCCCGGCGACAGGCGCTTCCGGCTTCCGGGGCGGGACCGATTCAAAAGGGATCGCCGCCTTTTTCGGCAGAATCGCGGCTACCGCCGCTACAAGTTCCGCCTCGTCCTGGGGAAGCTCTTCAAGTTCCATCTCATCGGGGGAATACCCGCCGGACACCTCCGCATCTTCCGTTTGATCGGGGAATTCCCCGTCTGCGGGCAGGCCGGCGTCTTCTTCCCCGTCCACGCTTTCGGGCAGGAGTTCTCCGGACTTTCCGGAATGGGCGGTTCCGCCGGCCGGGGATTCCGCGGGCCATGACGCGGCCTGCTCCAGTTCCTCAAGGGCCCTGGCGCTTGCCAGGGGCCTGGGGCTGGGAAAGACGATAGCGACGCCCCTGCTTTCCTCCGGCTTTGGCCCCGGCGCGACGCTGCCGTTGTTGCCCGGAACATCCGGGGCGGCGCTGCCGCTGTTTTCGCCGGAACGCGGCCTGGGGAGGTACTTGATAATTTTGTTGTCCTGTTCCTGAACAGGAGCCTTCGCCGTCTCTGGGGGAATATCTTTCCCGGCATTGCCCCTTGTTTTTCCGGCCTTTGCGGCTGCCAGTTCGGGGAAGATCAGGGGGATAAAGGCGCGGATGATCATGCCTTCCACAAAGGCAAGAAGGATCATAAAGAAGCTAAAACCGGCTTTCCCGGCTTTTTGGAGGACCGGGAAACGATCCGCCTGGTAGTTAAAATCCTGGATAAAGCCTATGCCGATGGCCAAGGTCATAAAGGGGATGATGGCCGCGGCAAGGACAAAGATATGATCCGGGCGGTAGGAAGGGGCCGCCAGGATAACCGCCGCCCACACAAGATAGGCGGGGATAAGGAAAGCCAGCACCCCGTAGGACTGTACGAAAAAGTTCCCCAGGCCCTGGGCGATAAACGGCAGATTGAGCAGCGCCCCGGTAATAGAAAAGGCCAGCAGCAGAGCCGCGGCCCCCAAAAGCAGGGTTCCGCCGACTGCGGCGATACGGTACTTTTTATCAGCCTGGGGCCTAAAATAATCTTTTACCGGCACAAAAACGGCTCCTTTTCTCTTGCCTTCGCAGCTATTCAGCCGGGGGGTTAAAGCCCCCGCTCCGAAAAAAGCGCGCTCATTTTAACATATCGGCAATTACAGCCTCCATCGTAAGATCATAATAGAGAAATCCGTATACTGCGGCGGCGGAGGCCACTTTCCGGGCGTATTCCCGGGTTTCGGGAAATTCCACCGTTTCCGTGAAAAGGTCCGCCGGCAGTTCCGGCGCTTCCGCCCGCCAGCGGCGGACCCGGCCCATCCCCCCGTTGTAGGCAAGCAGGGCGAGCAGGGGATTCTGCATCCGGCCAAGGAGGTAGCGCAGGTAGAAGGCCCCCAGGTGTATATTGGCGAGGGGATCGGTCAGGTCGACGCCCCCTTCCCGGCGGTAATCCGTCCCGCCCTGCCGCGCGAGCCGTCCGGCCATTTCCGCCGCCGTGTCCGGCATAAGCTGGGTAAGGCCCACCGCCCCGGCCCGCGAGCCAATATCCGGCGCAAAGGCGCTTTCGGTACGGATAAGGCCGAAGAGAAGCCAGGGGGGGATTCCCAGTTCCCCGGCATAGCTTTCCACCGGCTCAAGAAAGGGCCGGGGGTAGCAGAGTTCCAGATCGGCGCGGGTCGGCTCGTAGTCGTCCGTATCCAGGTACGATCCGGCAAGCCTGATAGATTCGTCCCAGATCCCCGCATCTTGCAGGGCCTCCGCCAAAACCCGCAGCTCGTCCGCCCGGAGTTCCTGCCGGTACTTCCCGATGTAGGGCAGGGCAAATTCAGAGGCCCCGTGTTCGAAGAAACCCAGGAGAAATTCCATTATTTCGGGGCGGGAAAAGCCGGATGCCTTTGCCGGGGAAACTGCGGGATCGGAGGGGGCCGGAAGCTGGAGATCCCTCCCAAGTTTGAGGGCGGAGAGCGCCCGGTAATAAAAGGACGCTTTTTTTTCGGTAAAAACAGCCTGGTAAAATTCTTCCGGCCTTGCTCCGTTAAAATAGCCGGATTCCGAGGCCCGCCCCAGAATATAGCCGTACTGGGCGCGGGCCGGGCCGGGCTTAAGCAGCCGGTATACCTCAAGCAGGGACTCCCAGTCTCCCCGGGCCGCGAGGTAGCGGGCCAGCCGGTCCAGTATATCGTTAAAATAAACGGCCCTGTGCCAGCGGGGAATCCAGATTCTCAGGAGGCCTGCCATTTCGCCGGGCCTGTCCTGGAGCGCCATGCTGAGTATGTACCAGATACACGCGTCTGCCTGCAAGCCGTCCGGCGCCAGTTCCACCGCCCGGCTGAAAAGGGCCGACGCTGTTTCGTGGCGTCCCCGCTGGCGTTCTATCCGGCCCGCAAAGTAGAGGAGCCTGTAGGCAAGCTGCCGCTGCGCCGGGCTGTCCAGCGTCCCGGATACCCCGGACGGGCCGGATACAGGCAGGCCGGGCTGGCCCCCCGCGGGCGGCATAACACCGGCGGCGGGGTCCGGGTTCCGCAGATTTTCTTCCCATTTCAGAAAAAGATCCGTCCCCTCGGCGCTGTTGTCCCCGAACTGGAAACTCCGCCCCAGGCCGGTAAGCAGTTCCGGGTACTGTAAAAACAGGGCCGGTTCCGCCTCCAGCGCCGTCTTGAAATGCCCCAGCGCCTGGACAAAGGCCGAACGGGCAAGCGACAGCCGCCCGGCCACGGCGGCGGCTTCGGCTTCCGTAAAAAGCGGGCCTTCCGTGCCGCCGGCGCGTTCCAGGGCCCAGAGGTAAAGAGGGTCTACCGGCTCCGAGAGGAAAAGCCCCGCCGTTTCAGCGTCTCTTTCTGCCCCGCCCGCAAGCCGCGCCAGCGCCCGGCCCCAGGGCGCGGGAAGGGCAGGGCCAAGGCGGGACAGCAGGGCGGGGTCCGGGAATGCCGGGAGCAGGGGCAGAAGGCGGCGGGCGGCCTCTTTCCGCACAACAGCGCCGCCGCCAAGCGCGGCCCGGTAAAGCGCGGCGGCGTCCGCGCGGTTTTTATCCCCGGCCTGGGCATGTTCGGCAAGAAGCGCGGCGTAGAACGATTCGCCGGGGGAATCTATGCCCCAGCTTTGGCAGGAGGAGAAAACCAGGGTCAGGCAGAAGTAGCAGAAGAGAAACAGGTAACTATTCAACCGCCTGCGGGGGATAGCGTCGAACCTTCGGTTCGCAATCGGCGGAATGAAGGGGCTTCTAGCCCCGAAATGAGACGATTGAGAGCGAAAGGGCCTTAATGCCGCGACCAGGTGGGAGCGGTTTCCCTGCCCCTTTGTTAATGCGTTAGAGAACAAGAAAAGTTCTGAAATCACGCTACGACTGAACAGTTGCAAAAACCGTTTAATTTCTCGGCGGTATCCTGATTGTGGTCCCCGAGATGATAAGGTCCGGATTACGTATGCCGTTATAGCGGGCAATGCGGGAGTAAAGCCAGGGATTGCGATAGAATGCCTCCGAAATATCCCAAAGTGTATCGCCCCAGCGGATCCGGTAAGCGATACCGTTTCCCGGGATCACCGGCGGCGCATCGTAAGAGGATACCGGCGCGGAAGCCCCCCTATTACGCGGGGCCGCCGGGGCCGGGGCCGCTGCCGGCGCGTTCCGCGCGGGTTCGGCGGCCTCGATTACCAGGACGGAAGCCGGTTCCTCTGCCCTGGCGGCGGGCCGCTCCGGCGCGGGGGCCGGTTCTTCCATCCGCACAGGCTGTTCCGCCGCGGGCCTGGTCCGGACCGAGCCGGTCCTGATCAGGAAGAACCACACAGCTAGGACAGTCAGGATAATCAGCAGCCCGATAATAATAATAAGAATCCAGGGCAGTTTTTTCTTTTTCCCCTTTTCCCGTATCTGCGACGCCTTTTCATAAAGCCCCTGGGGCGGCGGCCCGGGCTGGTCCAGATCAAAATCCGGGATATCGAAATCCTGGCCGCCCGCATCCAGGGATTTCAGGGACACAATCAGATGCTGATGCCCGGATTTAACCGAAGAATCCAAATCCAGGGCGCTCGCGGCCAGATCGCCGTTTTCGTTCGAAGAAATAACAAGCTCAATTGAAGGATCGCCCTTGGGCCTGGGTCTGATATTTTCAACAACAATAGTCCCGATACACTGGGCGTCGGTCATAGAGTGCATCAGACTCCGGTACATATCTATCTGCATACTTTCCTGGGAGTCATGCACCGTAGTCAGGATCAGTCTTTTTTTTACATGGGAATTCTCTTCCAGGATAGAAAAAAAATCGCCGTTCGCGATTTTTATGCCAATAGTAGCTGCCATTGGACCCCACTCCTTTAAGCCTTTATTCAACTTTAGACGGCTCCGGTTCGATTGTCAACAGCTTCGCGGTTACAGTTCAGTAATTTCATATTATTAGGATTTTATCAGGATTTTTTTATGAATTTGGGCGCATTTCCGGCGCTTTGCGCCGGAAACCGGGCTTTTCGGCGCTCCGCGTGTCCGCCTTAGCGGCCCGCTCCGGCCCCGGCGCGAAGCGCCGGGGCTGCCTGCCCCTGCGGGGCGGCACCCCTACAATCCCTTGCGCGGCCGGCGCTGCGCGGCATTTTTCGCAGACCTGGTAGACTGATTGGGCTAGACACACCGGTATGTGTAATTATAAGGAATTGAAGAAGAAACCACCACGAAGTCGAAAAAGTCAAAGAAGTTTGAGCCTGTTCCAAAACCCGGTTGGTTTTGGCCAGGCTCTTGGAAAAACCGGTCAAATCGGACTAAAGTCCGGCCCGGTTTTTCCCCTAAATCTAAGGAAGCTGTTCCAAAAACTGAA
>JAIRZS010000146.1 GCA_031267115.1 Treponema sp. | reverse complement strand
ATTAAACCAGACGGTATAATAAACTTCCTATCGAACGTGCCTCCGTTCGAACTAACGCAACGCTTAAGATACCGCGCGGCTTGCCGCGCGGAGGCTCATTACACTAAAAAACATACTTTGGAATTTTACCGCAAAGTCGAATAAGTAAAAGAAGTAAAAAGAAAGAAGGAAGGCCAAAAACACTTCTTTTTTCTTGTTCGACTGCGAACCTTCGATTCGATTCGACTTCGCGGTGGTTTCTTCTTCAATTCCCGATATTGCGCTCCCAACACCACAGCAATTCTCTGTTTTACTGACCAGTGAAAGGACACCGGAAAATTGCAGCGAGGGGCGGCCTCGGCATAAATGCCGGGGGAAAAGCGCCCTCCGTAAGGAGGGACTTTTACCCCCGGACAGGACCCCTGAAAAATTCCTGCGGTGTCCTGTTGCTTTTGCCGGGCAAATTGAGAATTGCCCCCAACTCCTACCCGTTAAGCCGCTTTTCAATCGCGTCAAGCTCGGCGTACAGTTCCGGCGGAAGCTTGGCCCCGAACTTCGGGTAATGGTTCTGCCGCACGTCGGCAATCTCCTTCTTCCAGCCTTCGATATCCACCGAGCACAGCTCCGCCATTGTCTTGCTGTCCACGCCCTCAGGCGCGGCAATCGAGCCGGCTTTCGGGAGATTGCCGATAGGCGTCTCCACAAAGTTGTCCTTTCCGTCGCAGCGTTCGAAAATCCAGGCCAGCACCAGGCTGTTTTCGCCGTAGCCCGGCCACATGAACTTCCCGTCCTTATCCTTGCGGAACCAGTTGACAAAGAAAATCCTGGGCAGCTTCGATTCGTCGTGCGTCTTGCCGATGCTGATCCAGTGCTTAAAATAGTCGCCCATGTGGTAGCCGCAGAAGGGCAGCATGGCAAAAGGATCGCGCCGCACCTGGCCCACCTGGTCGGAGATAACCGCGGCCGTAACTTCCGAACCCGTAATCGATCCCATAAAGACGCCGTGAATCCAGTCCCTGCTCTGGTTTACCAGCGGGATCGTGCCGGGCCGCCGCCCCCCAAAGAGGAACGCGCTGATCGGCACACCTTTCGGGTCCTCCCATTCCGGGGCGATCACCGGGCACTGCTTCGCCGGCGCGGTAAACCGGGCGTTGGGGTGGGCAATTTCCTCGCCCTTGGGGCTTTTGTCGGTCCGGGGCGCCGGTTTTTTCTGCCCCTTCCAGTCAACAACCTCCTTGCCCGGAGCGCCGTGGCCTATCATCTCCCACCAGATATCGCCATCCTCGGTAAGGCCGCAATTCGTAAAAATCGTATTTTTCTTGATAGACTCCATCGCGTTCAGGTTGGAATCGTTGTTGGTCCCCGGCGCAACCCCGAAGAAACCCGCTTCCGGGTTAATCGCGTAAAGCCGCCCGTCCGCGCCGAACTTCATCCAGGCAATATCGTCGCCCACCGTCTGGACCTTCCAGCCTGGCAGGGTAGGGATAAGCATCGCCAGATTCGTCTTCCCGCAGGCCGAAGGGAACGCGCCCGTAATGTACTTCACCTTCCCCTCGGGGCTGGTAATCTTGAGGATAAGCATATGCTCGGCCAGCCAGCCCTCGTCGCGGGCCAGAACCGAGGCAATACGCAGGGCCAGGCACTTCTTGCCGAGCAGGGCGTTCCCGCCGTAGCCCGAGCCGTAGGACCAGATCTCGCGCGTCTCGGGGAAATGGCTGATATACTTGTGCTCCATAGGGGCGCAGGGCCACTTGCCCCCGTCCGATTCGCCCGGCGACAGAGGCTTCCCTACGGAATGATAGCAGGGAACATAGAAACCGTCCTTGCCCAGCGCGTCAAGGACCCTCGTCCCCACCCTCGTCATAATATGCATATTCGCCACAACATAGGGCGAATCGGTAATTTCAACCCCAATCTTGGCAATATCGGACCCGACCGGCCCCATGGAAAAGGGAATCACGTACATAACCCGGCCCTTCATACTCCCCCGGTACAGCTCCGTCATCGTTTTTTTCAGTTCAGCCGGGTCAATCCAGTTGTTCGTAGGCCCCGCGTCCTCCTCTTTCTCGCTCGCAATATAGGTGCGGTTCTCCACCCGCGCCACATCCGAAGGATCGGACCGGAAAAGAAAGCTGTTGGGCCGCTTCCCGTTGTCCAGGGGGTTAGCAAGCCCCGCGTCAAGCGTAATCCTTATCATCCGGTCATATTCAGCTTGGCTCCCGTTGCAGATCTCCACCGATTCCGGAGCCATCAGGGCAGCCGCTTCCTCCACCCACTTCTTCAAACCCTCGTGCTTCAAATCTTCTGTTTTCATAATTCTCCTCAATAAAATAATGTAAGCGTATAAACAGCATTCAGCCGCCGCGGCGCCCGGCCGCGCTTAATCGGCAAGGGACCCAAGAAATTCAAATCCCCCTGCCTATAATAGTATAAATAACCGGCCGTTTCCGCAAGTACCGCCGAATTCCGGAGTTCCCGGCCCCGCCGCCATAAGGGGGGGCCTGTTACCAAACAGCGCTTCCCGGCGCAAAAAGCCGCCGCCCGGCCCCCCTGCGCGCCAGCCGTGCCGCATGAGGTACCCCTGCGGGGCCAAAAGACCTGACCCCGCAGGCGGCAAGTCTTACGCTACCCCCCGCCAGGCCCGAACACGCCCCCGGATAAAACAACGCCTTACTATTTGTGAATGTCCGTAAGATTGAAAGCTAAAGCCCCTCGGCCAAATTTTTCCATAATTCCGCACTTCAAGTTAAATATTTCCCCTGGCGGCCCATTTACCGGGCGCTCCTTCACCTGCCCCGGCCCGGCGGCCCGGCTTTCAAATAACGCCGGGCTTGCTCAGGCGTCAGCCTGAGGGCCGCGGTTATCTGCTCGGGCTTCATGCCGTATGCCTCCAGCAGCTTCACGCTTTTTTCCAGGCCTTTTTCTTCCCACCGGGCGGTATAGCCGAGTTCCACCAGAACATCGAGGCTGTTCCAAAACTTCAGTTTTTGGAACAGCTTCCTTAGATTTAGGGGAAAAACCGGGCCGGACTTTAGTCCGATTTGACCGGTTTTTCCAAGAGCCTGGCCAAAACCAACCGGGTTTTGGAACAGGCTCAA
>JAIRZS010000109.1 GCA_031267115.1 Treponema sp. | reverse complement strand
GCCAGCCGGTCGGGATAGGAGCCTCCGTTGTAGATAACCAGGGGCGTACGGTTTTCAATGGTTTCGTCCAGGGCGTTGGTTCCGAAAACAGGCGTTCCCCCGGATATACGGCCGAGAATGTCCACAACCGTATCCCCGGGAAAGCGGTCAGGATTGGCATGGCAGACCAGCATAAGAGACGGCGAAGGTTCACAAGAACCGGACAGGCGTTCATACAGCTCTTTAATCCGGGCCTCTCCGTCCATATCAAGGGGGCCCGAGACGCCGGTTCTGAACAAGACATCATCGCTGGTCAGTACCGCCACCGCCAGCATATTTTCGTCCATGATTCCGGGCAGGGCGATGCCGTGGGTAGTACAGCCTATCGTCTCAAAGGGCAGAGCCCCGGAAACCTCCGCCGCCGTACCGGAGGAGACAAAATCCAGGGAGCAAAAGAGGAAGCCCGCGGAATTTTTAAGCAGCGAATGTTCCGTGTCAAGCTGCTTCAGGATTTCATCTATAGCAATCCGGGGATCGTCCGTTTCAAAGGTAAAGGCCGTGCGCAACCGTATCATGTTTTAACCTCTCTATCCTGATGTGTGAGCTGCCGCCGGCAGCGCGCGCGGGAGGGTCATTGTTTCCATCACGCAGGAAACGATGTTAAAAGCATGATATTGATTCACCGCCGCTCCTTTTTCATCATAAACCGGGCATACCTCCCCTCCTGAATAAATAAATACGAATGGCAGGTCTTTTAACCCGTCCCTGACCGCTTCCATTTCGTCCTGGAGGTTTGACAGGATTACGCTGCGGCTGACACAGGAAAAGATCAGAGCCGCGTCCCCGTTTGTCTTCTTGACCGCGTCGGTAATTTTTTTCGCCGAGTTGATAACTTCGCCGGAACCGGGGGAACCTATATGCACGGTACAGCCCGAGGGTATGTTGACGCTGCATGTCAGGCTTCCATCGTCATTGATGGTATATATGATAAAGAGATTCGGCGGCGCGCCGGCGCTTGGGTACATGGCGAGGGGAAACACAAAAAGCAGATCCAGCCTTTCCTGGGTGATAAGGCCGATTTTTTTCATGTATTCCGCCGCGGGGATATTGTTCACGGTAATCATCCGGTTGCCCTCCGCGGAAGTAACCAGGGCTTTTTGGGTATGGATATTATACCTCCAGACGGAATCGACAAAAAAACGGGGCTTCATGTTTCCCGAAAAAAGCAGCACCGGCATCCTGTCGGCGTAGTCCCCGCCCCGGTAGATAGTTCTGGGAGTTCTTATCTTTGTATCCATATCCAGGGCTCCGGTACCGAAAACAGGAACTCCCCGGGATTCCCTGTCCAGAACACCGACCACCATATCCCCCGCCAGATTGTACAAGAAGGGAGTAATGATAAAGATAAGGGACGGGGGGCTTTGCCGCAGTTCCCGGTATATATTGACAATCCGTTCTTCCTCCGCTTCCGTCAGAGGTTCGGAAAGGCCCGCGTAGAATTCAACATCATCACTGGTGAGAACCGTCAGGGTAAGGATAATGTCGCCCATACCCCCCGGCGCCGCCGACCCCATGGTGGTACAGCCCAGGGTGTCGAAGGGCAGGGCCTTACAGATCGCTTCCACCGTTCCCGATTTGACGAAATCCAGGTAACAGAACAGAAGCCCTGCCGTATTTTTTAAGAAACCTCCCTGGCCGCGCAGCTGCTGTTGAATCTCCCGGACAGCGGCGTCCGTATCGTCGATCTCTAAAGTATAGGCCGTCAGCATTTTTATCATGTAAATAACCCCCTCAAGAGAGCCTTTCACAAATTATCGTACAACCAATTATCCGGTTTGCCAATGGCGGCCCTCTGCCATTGGATATTCCTCCGGCCGTTTGCGCGTGCCGCAGCCGCCGCTTCCCATTCACGGCCATGAACCAAGCCTGATCACTCGTGTGATCCAAGCCTGATCACCCGTGTGATCCAAGCCTGATCACTCGTGTGATCCAAGCCTGATCACTCGTGTGATCCAAGCCTGTTATGCCGGCATAACCAAGCCCGGGAGGGCCTTCATGTTAGCGCCATAACCTGTCTTAACTTGCCGCGGACACGGAACCGTTCCCTTCGCGGGCCTCAAACACCGCTCCGACTTTTTCCAGCAATATCCGGGGGTTCACCGGCTTTACCACATAACCGGCGCTATAGGAAATCACTCGTTCAATAACATCCGGCGCTTCATGGGAAGTAACAAAGATGACGGGAATGTCCTTTTGTTCGGGATGTTCGGCGTTGCCCCGGAGCCGATCCACAAATTCAAACCCCGACATTTCCGGCATTTCGATGTCTACCAGGATAAGATCCGCCTTGACGGTATTCAGCAAGGACAAGGCCGCTATGGGAGACTTGAGAAGCCGCAGGTCGAAATCATTGCGCAGGATGGTTCCGATAGTCGTAAGGTTTATCGGCATGTCGTCCACCGCCAGAATGATTTTTTTTGCTTCCTGCCCGGCCGCCGTCATTCCCCTGTCTCCGGGTTTTTTATCAAGGGGCTGCCCTTCCTGTTCCGCCAGAAAGGAGCCCAGATTTTCAAGCAGCCTTTCCACGGTTTTGATAAAACCGTCGTTATGGGCTTCCACGGTTTTCCGGTCATTTGCCCTGGCCGCGGCTTCCAGAAGCTCCGCTTCCCTGCCCGCTTCTCCGGCGTGGATTTGGTAACTCGCCCCCTTTATCCCGTGGACGGTGATGGTGTAACTGTCCAGGGGGGTTTCCCAGGTTTCCCCGGAAGCGCCCCGCAGGGTATCGAGAAAGGCCGGTATGGAGGAGGCGTAGGACCGAAGGATTTCCAGATAAACAGAATCGTTTTTGTATTGTTCCATTCCCGCCGCAAGGTCTATACCCTCAATGTTTTTCCCGTCAAATACGGAGGGGCGGGGGGTATTATCCGTACTGCCTTTGAGGTCCGGCTTCTCCTTGATCTGTTTTTCCCGGGGTATCCATCTTTTCAGGATTTCATGCAGCTTAAGCATCTCAATCGGTTTGGCAAGATAATCGTTAAACCCCTGTTGCAGGAACATTTCTTTCATGCCGGAAATGGCGTTGGCGGTAAGGGCTATAATGGGGGTTTCTTTCGGGACCTCCGGGGCATTTTCTTTTTCCCAGGCCCGGATAGCGGCGGCGGCCTCGATACCGTCCATGCCGGGCATCATGTGGTCCATGAACACCAGATCGTATGTGTGTTTTTTGAAAAACTCTATTGACGCGGCGCCGGTTTCGCAGGTGTCGATGATCATATTGTAAGGCAGAAGGAGGCCCTGAACGACCTTAAGGTTGGTGGTAATGTCGTCCACGATCAATACCCGCGCGGAGGGGGCCCTGAACGTTACGACAGCCTTCTCCCTTTCAACGCCGCTTCTATGTTCCGTTTTGTAATTCATGATATTCGCGATGGATAAGGTGTACGCCGGCAGGGTGAGGAAGCGAATATCGCGGATTCCCAATTCGGAGCCGTAATCGGTCAGGAGGACCAGGCGGGGCAGGGCTTTCATATCCTCGAGGAGGGGCCGCAGTCGTATATACGGGGCCTGGGGCATAAATATAAAGGCGTATTTTTTCCCCGCCCCGTCATTTTCCAGGCGCAGGGTTTCAAGAAACTCATCCTCTGTGGCGGCCAGGGTATAACATACCCCCAGATTATCCAGGGACCAGCAAAAAGAATCGGCGTTTCTTTTCCGGTTTTCATAGATCAGGACCGGCTTGGCCCGCGGCGCTTCAACCTTGGCAAAGGGCTTCTCATCCGCTATCGCCTGGGGCAGGGAGGCGGTAAAGGTACTGCCTTTGCCGTAGGCGCTTTGGACGGTAATATCGCCCCCCATAAGCTGACAGAGCCTCTTGCTTATGGCAAGCCCCAGCCCTGTCCCCTCGATCCCCTGGTTTCGTTTCGTGTCGATACGCGCGAAATTTCCAAACAGCTTTTCCATGTCTTCCGGCCTTATCCCCACCCCCGTATCGGAAACCTCGAATTCCAGGACAATTTCGCGGTTATCGGCGCTTCCGCCGCCGGCGCGCTCGCCCCGGATGCTCAGAATAATGTGCCCTTCCCTGGTGTATTTTACCGCGTTTGAAAGAAGGTTGAGCAGGATCTGCCGGATCCGTACCTCGTCGCCAAAAAGCTGCTGGGGCAGGGCGCTGTCAATCTTGGCAAACATAGAGACCGGCTTTTCATGCAGCCGGGTCCTGATAATACTCAGCGAATCATTTATCAGGGAAGCGAGATGGTATTTTTCAGGAACAATATCCAGCCTGCCCGATTCAATCCGGGAAAAATCGAGAATATCGTTGATTATGACCATAAGGTTATCCCCTGCCCGCCGGATATTTTCCAAATACTCCCGTGCCTGGGGACTCATGTCCTCCCGCAGCGTCAAATGGCTCATGCCGATGATGGCGTTCATGGGAGTACGGATCTCGTGGCTCATCTGGGCAAGGAAATCGCTCTTGGCCCGGGAGACCGATTCCGCAAGCCGGGTTTGTTCCTCCAGGTCCAGGTAGGCCTCTTGCAGTTCCTTCCGCTGGCTGTTGTACAGCCGTAACTGAACAAACAGGGTTACCCCTAAAACGGCGCTGACGGTGGTAATACCCACCAAAGTATCCGCTACATAGCCGAATTCGCTGTCGAAATGAATCACCCATTCCGGACGGTAATACGCACACAGGCACAGTACGGCATAGAAGGCAATCTCCACAGCCGAGACAATCAGGGCTTTCCGGCCTTCCAGCATAAACACCGTAGAGACCACCGCAAACACAAAAAAGCTGGGCATTCCGCTCCGGTAGCCCCCGGCGGCGAAAAACATGACGGGATAAAAAATAAAGAAAACCAGGATAATACTGATAAAGAAGCAAAGCTCATAACGTCCTGTTTTTACATCTATCAGGAGCAATATCCCCGCGAGAATCGCCGTAATCCCGCAAAACAGGGCGTTCAGGGTTGATGCCCCGGTTACCAGGCTGGATACACAGACAAAAAGGGTAATAACCAGCCCGCCAAGGGCATAGATATTGAACAGTCTTACCCGAAAGGGCAGCGTTGAGGCAAATAAGGCAAATGCGATTTTGCCCACGTACCGGAATATTTTTTTCATAATTTCCCCCCTTTTTCGTATATATTTTTTTATCGGTAAAAGTTTTTTAAAACTGCGGAGGACGTACAGAAAAGGCTCTAGCCTGATAAAATCTTACCATGGGATTAGCCCCCTGTCAACATTTCGCGTTTCACATAGCAGGTTCAGGGTGTTTGTTTTTGTGTTCCGGTTCGTGGTAGTTTTGATTGAGGACAGGTCAGGAGAGCTTCTTGAGTATCATTTTGGCGGTACATCCAATACCAAAGGTTAAAATGTTCATAACAAATCGTAATTCGACAGATTGATATCCCAGTTGCGGAGATCAAAAAACAAATCCGCCTCTATCACTTCCTCCTGTAATAATTGTCCTAAAAAGTGAAAGTTTTCAGGCGAAAGACGGCGCGGAACGGTAAGCAGGCCGTGCCATCCAAAGGGAAGACGGCCAACATACAACAGCAGGTCAATTTCATGATGATGACGCATGATAATATGTTTAACGGCGGCGTTAAAATTTCCTGCCGATTTTACAAAAACGTCGATAAGGAACGCGGTTCTCACCCCATCATAGTCCATAATTTTATAGACAAAATCGCTTTCTTTGCATGATTCGATATGGTACTTGCCGTCCGGCCGCGTATAGCGCGTTTGATTATAGGTTTCGGATTCTTTTTCAACAGGAAAATGAACTGTTTTACTGCCGGCAAACAGCGAAGTTATGAACACAAATAAACGCGCCAGGAAGATCGACAGCCAATTCAACGCTTTGAGCGCCGGAATGACGCCGCCTATACGGTAGGGGAGCGCATAGACAGCAAGGCAGCCAAAATCATGGATAAGTTTCGATTTGATAAAGCCGGGATACGAACGGTCATTGGGAAAGGTTATGATAAACGTTACGCCGTCGGCGCGCATATAATCAATACCGGCGGCAAACATTTTTTGAAAAAAACCGCGCCCCCGGTATTCCTTTGCTATCATAAGGTCAAGGCCGAGCGCGCAAAGACGCCGCTTGTCTTGTACGCGGTAATAGGACGGCGTAAAGGAATAACAGCCGGCCAGCCGGTCGTCATCATAGAGCAGGGCATGATAGGAATAGCCTAAAACCGTATTGAAAAACTGACTGCGAAAATGTTCTATCGTTCTGTCTTTTTCAAAAACAACATTGAACAGCGCAAGCAGC
>JAIRZS010000106.1 GCA_031267115.1 Treponema sp. | reverse complement strand
TTTCCGGGCTTCCAAGGGATTCCAGCAGCCCCTCCACCGAAATAAAGGCCAGGCTGTCCGCTCCCAGGGAGGCGCGGAGATCGGAAACGCTGTTGGCGTTGCTGATAAGGTCCCTGCGGTGGGGCGTGTCGATGCCGAAATAGCAGGGGAAACGTACCGGCGGGGAGCAGACCCGGAAATGCACTTCTTTTGCCCCGGCGGCCCGCAGTATTGATACCAGGCGGCGGCTTGTAGTCCCCCGGACAATGGAATCGTCTATCACCACCACCCGCCTGCCCCTTACCTCGCTGTGTATCACATTGTGCTTTACCGAGACGGCCTGTTCCCGCACAGCCTGATCCGGGGAGATGAAGGTACGGCCTACATACTTGCTTTTTACAATCCCCACGCCGAAAGGGGTGCCGGTAGCCCTGCCGTAGCCGATGGCCGCCGGAACCCCGGAATCGGGTACCCCGATAACCAGGTCCGCAGCAACCGCCGATTCCCTGCCCAGGATTTCCCCGGCCTGTATCCGCGCTCCGTACACGTCAACCCTGTCGATAATGCTGTCGGGCCGGGCAAAGTAGACGTACTCAAAGGAACAGACCGCCCGGCGGGTTTTCTCGCTGAAAGCGAAGGACAGCATCTGATCCCGGGTAATGACCACCAATTCTCCGGGTTCTACATCCCGGACGAATTTGCCGCCTACGGCGTCTATGGCGCAGGATTCGCTTGACAGTATCCAGCCGTCCCCGAGACTCCCCAGGCAGAGGGGCCTTATGCCGTTGGGGTCCCGCGCGGCCACCAGCGCGTCGCCGGTCAGAACAGCCAGGGCGTAAGACCCTTTGATAAATTTGATCGTATCGGTAAGGGCCTTTTCCAGCCCTTTTTTGTAGTTTTTCGCGATAAGGTTTACGATAACCTCGCTGTCGCTGGAAGAGGTAAAACCGATGCCGGCGTCTTCCAGCAGCTCCCGTACCACATCGGCATTGGTCAGAGTCCCGTTATGGGCCACCGCGATTGAGCCGAGTTTGAAACGGCTTACAAAGGGCTGGGCGTTTTCCACGACACTGGAACCCATGGTGGAATAGCGTACATGCCCGATGGCTGCGGACCCCTTGAGCCGGCTTATGGTCTCGGGGTTGAACACGTCGCCAACCAGCCCCATCCCCTTGCGGCACTCGATGTTCCCGTCTTTAGCCGCCGCTATTCCCACGCTCTCCTGGCCCCGGTGCTGCAATGAAAAAAGCCCGTAATACACAAGGGGCGCTATATCCCTTTCGGTATCTTTGCCGAATATACCGAACACGCCGCATTCCTCGTGTAATTTGTCAGCTTCTTCTTCCACGCGCCTTCTCCTGATCCCGGTAAACACCCAAACTTCAGAAATTTTACCGCAAGTCGAATAGAACCAAAGGAATTTAACCACCGGGCTTTAGCCCGAAACCACACGAACTTCACAAACAAAAGTGTGAATTTCAAATAAAAGTTCGTGATGGTTAGTGAGGTTCGTGGTTATTTATGGTTTTAGTCCAATCAAACTCCCGGATTATCCGATCCTGCTAAGAATTTCCTCGTATGCCTCTTTTACATTACCCAGATCCCGGCGGAAACGGTCCTTGTCAAGCTTTTCGCCGGTCGCGGCGTCCCAGAACCGGCAGGTATCCGGGGAAATCTCGTCGGCCAGCACCAAGCGGCCGGAAGAGGTAACGCCGAATTCCAGCTTAAAGTCGATAAGCCTTATCCCCCGGTCAAGAAAAAAAGCCTTGAGCACGTCGTTTACCTTAAAGGCAAGCGTTTTGATCTTTTCAATTTCCTCAAAGCTGGAAGCGCCGATAGCCACAGCATGGTAATCATTGATAAGCGGGTCGCCCAGGGCGTCGTCTTTGTAGGAAAGCTCGAATACCGTAGTTTTAAGTTCCTGCCCTTCGGAAAGGCCCAGCCGCTTCGCCATGGAACCCGCCGCCACATTCCGCACAATTACCTCCAGTGGTATGATCCGCGTCTTCTTGCAGACCATATCCCGGTCGTCCAGCCGCTCCACAAAGTGGGTGGGGACACCGGCTTTTTCCAGGAGGGCGAAAAGCCCGGAGGCAATCTTGTTGTTCAATATCCCCTTGTCCCCGATAGTGTCCTTTTTTTCCCCGTTGAAGGCGGTGGCGTCGTCCCTGTAGCGGATGATCACCAGCTCTTCCCCGTCGCCGGATATTTCCCCCGCCGCGTAGACTGTCTTGGCCTTGCCCCGGTAAAGCTCCGGGCCGCAGGTATAATTACTCATAACTTTACCTCTTTTTCGTTTTCACGGGCAAAATCGGCTTTCATCTTTGCCCGGAAATCAGCGAGCTTTTTGCGCAATTCAGGGTATTTCAAGGAAAGTATCTCCACGGCAAGGTAAGCCGCGTTGGCCGCGTTGCCCACCCCCACGCAGGCAACGGGGACAGGCCTGGGCATCTGCACCATGGAGAGCAGAGCGTCAAGCCCGCCCATGCCCCCGGAAGCGATAGGCACGCCGATCACGGGGACCAGGGTCCGGCTCGCGATAACTCCGGGCAGATGCGCGGCAAGCCCCGCCCCGGCTATGATAACTTCCACGCCTCCGTTTTCAAGTTTTTCCAGTGTTTCGCCAAGCAGTTCCGGCACACGATGGGCGGAAAGGATATGGGAAGAAAATTCCACGCCGAAATCCACCAGCACCGCAGCGGCCCCGCGCATGGTTTCCGCATCGGACCGGGACCCAAAGATTATCGCAGCCTTCATGCCAGCTCCTGCTGGAAGACTAGCACAAAGAAGGCGGGCGCGGCAAGGCGGGAAGAACGCCCGCGATTTTCAGCTTGCCTCCACCATCGTTCAGCTCCGTGGGGTAGCTTGAAAAAATGATAGTTTTTTCGAGCGGAGGGGGTCCGTCTCCTTTCGTTCAACTGAACACTGAATAGTTACAAATATCTGAAAATCCCTGAATTTATCACTTTTCAGGCCAAAAGGTGTACACTATACTGTAAAATATGAAAACAAGAAAAACCCCAACAATCCTTATTTTTGTCCTTTTTTCGGCGTTTTGCGCCGCCGGGCCGGTTTTCTCCCAGAGTATTTCTCCAAATGTTACCATGAACCAGATCTATGACGGGACCAAAAATTTCGCGCAGGCCATGGCCGAGGCCCTGCCGCTGAATTCTTCCCTGGGACTCAACTGGTCCGACGCCTATATCGGGAAGCTGATAGGCAAACCGCCCCATTTCGGCGTAGGCGTTTCGGCGGGGTTCACCACAGTCAATGCCGATGCTATTCACGAGATACTGGGGTATTTCGGCGTCGGGCTTCCGGCAGCCCTGAACGATTTTATCCCCCTGCCGGCTTATACCGGAGAATTCCGCCTGGGGGGATTCGGCATCCCCTTTGATATAGGGTTTAAAGCGGGGTTTCTCCCGGCCCTGGATCTGGGCCAGGGGACCGAACTCAGTTATTTGCAGGTAGGGGGCGATTTCCGTTATGGAATTCTGGAAGACAAGGGGCCAATCCCCGGCCTTTCGGCGGGCGTCGGGGTATACCATCTTCGGGGCGGGATTAGCGCCGACTTGCCGAATCAAACATTTGATTTAGCTACTCGTAATATAGATAGCGAAGGAAATTACATATCCGACACTACCAACACTACCAAACCTCTAATACAAATTGAAAATGGCCGGGGGGATTTCACCTGGCAGAGCACTACCTTGGAATTAAAAGCCCAGATTTCAAAAAAGCTATTCATCATAACCCCTTATCTCGGCTTGGGCGCAAACTACGCCTGGACAAACGCGGGATTCGAAGTAAAAGGCAGACTAGCTGCCCGCAGTCCGGGCAACATTAGCGCGATGCTTGACGCTGAAGGCCTTACAGGAATCGAATATGAAAGCGAAAAAGGGTTCTCTTCCGTAATGAAAACATCCGGCCTGGGATTCAGGGTTTTCGGCGGCTTTGCCCTTAATATCATGGCTGTAAAAATAGACCTGACCGGCATGGCGGACCCTCTCCACAAGGTTTTCGGGGCCAGTTTCGGCCTCAGGTTCCAGTTGTAGGCCGCTGCGGCTAACGGCCCATCCGTTCGGCCAGGGCAATGGCAAGCTCCACTTCGGTGACGGTGGCGCCCAGCCGGGCGGCGATGAGGCTTGAGGAAAAGCCGGCCCGGTACAGCTCGGCGACCCGCTCGGCAAAGGGCAGGGGTTTGGGTTCCAGGGGTTTTGCGGCACGGGTTACGCGCTTTCCATAACTGGCGGAAGGCTGGGCTGCAGGCCGGGGAACAGGCGCGTTGTCCGGGTGGAATAACTCGGCGGGAAGGTAGACCGGGTTTTCCGCGCCGGCGCGGTTGGGCGCGGCGGATTCTACGGCCTTAACAGCGGGCGTGCTGTCCGGGTTTCCGGTACCCCCCCCCGAAGGCCAGGTATTTTTCACGGCGTTTGCGGACTTTTCCCTGTCTAGGGCGGCAAAGGTCTCTTCCTGGGACCGGCGGCGCTCAAATTCCCTGACATACACAGCGATACGGCGGTCTGTGTCCTCAAGCAGGGCGCGGAGGGTTTTAACCCGGTCTTCCACCAGGGTTACGTCCCGGTCGGTTGCGGCGTTGATATCCCTTTCGATTTTAGCCGCCTCTTCCCGGAGATCGGCGAGAAGTTCGGTAAGGATGCGATCCCGGCCTGTACGGCGTTTCAGGTAAGCCAGGAAAAAGACAAAGGTAAAACCGCTCAGGATAAGGCTTCCGGCGGAAAGAACCAGGGAATTCATACTATACTAACCGCTTACATCGAGATGCCGCCCCAGACAGGGATCCCGGATAATACGCGGGTCCTCCTCTTCCCCTTCCCCGCCGGTATGCGCCTTTTCTCCGTCTCCGGCCGGGGCTTCCTTTCCGTCCTGCCGCCGGTTTTGCCGCCGGCCCTGCCGGTCTTTGACGCGCTCGGCCCCGCCCTGGCCCGTATCCTGCGCCTCGTTTACCGAATGATCCCGTTCCACCTCGAGCCGTTCCGCCCTGGCGCTCAGAAGCGAAGCCTGGAGCTGCGCGCCTTCCCGGTGGACGGACTGATCCTTCCCCACCTTGTCAATTTGGGTAAACAGGGTTTGCAGGTCAATTGGCTGAATTGCCATCGGGCATCTCCAATCCTTCTTCTTCGGGTTCCTCGTAATTGGCTACCCGGATAAGGCCCTCCTCCAAAAAAAAAGTTACCGCTTTATAATCGGCGCGGACATCTTCTTTCATATCCCGGATAACGATTCTGACGCCGGGAAATACCTGGGCCGCAGCGGAGATTTTTCCATTGCAGGGGCCGGCTTCCAAAATTTTCTTGAGTTTTTGTATATCTGCGTCAAGTTCCCGAATATTATTCATCAGGGACAGGCGTTTCTCCATCATCCCCTTCATCTCGACTTCTTTTTCGGGGGGCAGAGCTTTGCGCTGCCTTTTGATATTGATAAGAGTCTGGAGGCCGCGCTGAACCTCGATCAGCTCATCCTGCATGGCGGATCTTTTCGCGACCTGGGCGTCATGCCTCAGCTTTGCCTTGAGATCATAGCCCGCCTCGCAAATAGTCTCGGTACCGGAAGTGGCGCTCCCGATGCTGTTGGCGCTGATCCCGTCGGTTGCCCGGAGGTGGCCGCCTACGATATTGGCCCGCTTGCCTTTAACCACGATGCGGTGAAACGCGTCTACCTGGGAATTGACAATACCGTCGGAAACAACCACCATGTTTCCGGCCTGTACTATGGTATTTTCTATAAAACGCGCCCAGATAGAACGCCCCGCCCTGATACAGGCCGTCCCCTTGCCGGTTATTCCCTGATAGACCATGATATCCCCCATGGCCTCCAGGTCGGCCTTTTCCACGGTACCGTGAATCTCGATATTCCCCGCAGCCTTGACCGAGAATCCGTCCTCTACATTCCCGCTGACAACCACAGAACCCAGGAATTCGATGTTGCCGGTAGCAAGATTCACATTGCCCTTTACATGGTAAACCGGTTCCACATTGATCTTGTCCCCTACCATCACCACATGGCCGCTTGCCTCGGCGATCATCACCTCGCCGTCTTCGGCAACTTTGACGTTTTTACCCACGGGTATGGGAATATCCCGCCCATTAGTGGCGGGAAGCGCCTCTCCGATCAAATTTTTTCCCGGCACACCTGTTTCTGCAGGTACCTTCTTTGCTAAAGGCTGGCCTTCTACCACATTCTGGATGATGTTCAGGTTTTTAAAATCGACCCTGCCGTTAGACCCTTCCTTGATCTTTACCTTTTTCTGATCGGTTTCAAAATCATACTGGATATAAGCATCCCGGCCGTTGACCGGTTTTAACCCCTCCGCGACCGTAACGGTTTCCCGGTAAGACGGGCGATCCGCAAAGCTCCTGAGAAAGTCTTCCTTGATCCCGAAATACACCTTGTTTTGCGTTAACAGGCTGATATAATAATCGTAAGCAAGGTCAAAGCCCCCGGGTCCCGGGGATTTTACGGTAAGCAGGGCCTTCATATTGTTTTCAGTAATTTCCAGATGGGCGACGGCGTCGTTTGCAATATTGTGGTCAAAGGCACCGATCCGCACATATTCGCCGTCGGCCTCCCGGACCACGGTTTTTACCAGTGCCTCATCAATTTCCCTGGCATTGCGGTTTTCCAGGGCCATCATAGCCTGGGCTTCGGTAGCCCGCTTGCCCTTGCCCACCGGGGGAACAACTTTTAGCATGGCCCCGTCAATCGTAAGCTGCACAAAAACCTCGCCGTTTTTGTCGGAAACAACCGGTTTAAATTCCGTGTCGAATTCTTCAAATGCGTCTTCACCGGTTTCTTCTTCTATTTCCCCGGCAGCCCGCTCGTAGGCGCGGATCTTCCAGTTTTTCCTGCCGGTACCCAAAAAACCCGGCGAACCCCGTTCCGTTACCTCGTATTCCAGATACCTTACCGGAACGTCCAGAAGTACGGCAGCTTCCGCAACGGCGGCTTCTATCGTAGGGCCTTCGGCTTCAATCAGGTGAATAGACCTGTCCTGCCCCAGGCGTTCCTTTATTCTCTGCTGAAGCTGGACAAAATCGATCATAGCGGCCGTGTCCTTGTATTTATTAACATGAAACTTTCAGGATTTACATGATTCCCTTACGGATATTGGTAAGCTTCCCCCTAAGACGGAGTATGGCTTTGGTATGAAGCTGGGAAACCCGGGATTCTGTTACCTCCAGCACCTGGCCTATCTCTTTCAGGGTTAAATCTTCGTAATAATATAGGATAAGAATTTTCTTTTCCTTATCGGGCAGTTCGTTGATAGCGCCGGTGATAACCCGGCGGATTTCTTCTTTTTCGACAATAATATCCGGATTCAGACTTGAAGGGGATTCTATACTGGCCTCGATAGTTACTTTGTCATTATCATCCCCGGAAAACCAAACATCGTTCAAGGATAGAATAGAAGTGGCCGATATTTTCATCATGGTTTTGGCAAATTCTTCCTCGCCCACTCCAAGGGAGCCGGCAATCTCCTGATCTGTAGCGGTACGGCCAAGCTGGGCTTCCAGAGCGCCGATAGCATCTTCCACTTCCCGGATCTTTTGCCTGACGGAACGGGGTACCCAGTCTATCGAACGGAGTTCGTCAAATATTGCCCCCCGTATCCGGGTTACGGCGTAAGTTTTGAACTTTACCCCTTTGTCGGGATCAAATTTATCAATCGCGTCTAAAAGGCCGAATGCCCCAAACCCTACCAGATCGTCAAATTCAACATTGTGGGGCATGCCCACCGCGACTTTCCCGGCTACGTACTTGACCAGGGGGGCATACTGTTTTACAAAGCTCTCCCGAATCTTCGGATCCCTGTTCTGGCGGTAATCGATCCAGAGTTCCTCTTCTGTCTTTTGCTCCGGGGAACAATCTTTCTGATTATTCCCGAGGATCTTCGCCATACTCATTCCTTTATCCAGCGGTATTTTCCGCCCCGCCGCGCCCGGGTAGGAAAACTCACTGTTCATCACGTTTTAATACGGTCTGTATAGCCTGCGCTATTTGTTTGGGCGGAAAATCCCCCTCCATCTCGACGGGCTTATTGCCCGTATAATACTGCGATGAGGGATCCGGTGACTGGCCGGTAACCGAAAGCCTGAACACATCGTCGGTCTGGCCGGTTGTTTCATCCCCGGTTTCACCTGTTTCGGCCTCCCTGGCCGATGCCAGGAAAGCCTGGGACATAGCCTCAAAATCCGGCAGAACGCCCATGGAAGAGCTTTCTTCGGGAAGAGCCGCTTCCCCGTGCGACGCCGGCGGCGAAAGCCCGGCTCCGCCGGCAGGCGGAACCTTAGTTCCGGCTTCTGAATCAGACACACTCCCTTTTTTATTATAAACATCTTTGTCTCTCTGGTCCAGAGCCGGACCGGGAGAGGATATACCGGCCGGAGGATCTCCGCCCAGGCCGGCCAAATTTCCGGAATCGGGGAATGTTGTTCCGCTGAAACCGGAATCCCCGCCAATATCCGGAGGCGTTTCGCCGAAACTTCCCGAATCGGTATCGTATGAAAAACGATCGCTGCTCAGATCAGGCTCCGCCAGAGTACCGCCGTCCCCGCCCTGCCCGGAATCCAGGTTTTCAAGGCCCGCCCTGCCCCCAAGCATGGCCGCAGCACCTTCCCCTTCAGTAATGTTTATCCTGGATCCGGGGCGGGAATCTCCGTTCGGTTCCGGAGAGAATTCCAGAAGATCCGGAAGAAACCGGCGGACCGCAATGAGGAGTATATTGGCGAGAATAAAGAAAAGAGCGGCAAAGACAAGCGCCCGCACAACGGCAAAAGCGCCGGTCCCGGAAAAGAGGCCGATGACCAGGGAAAGAACAAAACCGAACGCCGCGGCGATACCGCCTATCTTGGAATTCATAACCCGCCTTTAGAAATCGCTCCGGCTGAATATCCGCTTAAACATATTGCCGAATCCGCCCACATTCTTGATGTCGCTCCTTTCCATACGGCCGACTATATGCTGGACACACTGCGACGCTTTGCATCCGGGATCGATAACCATGAAAGGCTTCTGCCTGAGGACCGCGTGGGATACCGTAATATCGTCGTAAATAAAACCCAGATATTCTACCTTGAGGTTCAAAAACTGGCCCGCGATAGTGGTCATGCGGTCCGCCACCTTTTTCGCCTCCGCCACGGATCTGGCCCGGTTCACCACCAGTTTAAGCCCCATATTGAGGTTGTCGATTTCCGTTGCGATAATCTTGATGATTCCATAGGCATCGGTAATCGCCGTCGGTTCTGGCGTGGTTATTATTACCGCGTCGTCGGCGGCGGCGATAAAATCCAGCACATTGCTTGAAACGCCCGCCGAGGTATCAATAATGATGATATCCGCGTTGGAAAGGGTGTCCAGCTCGTCAATAAAGTTTTGCCGTTCTTCCTCGCTGAGATTGGCTATTTTTGAAAAACCGGAAGCGCCGGCGACAATGGAGATGCCATATTCGGTATCTACCATAATTTCCCGCATGGTTTTCTGCTTGCGGATCACATGGTAGAGATTGAACTTGGGGATCATATTGAGAATTACATTCACGTTGGCCAGCCCCAGGTCGGCATCCATAACCACCACTTTTTTCCCCATACGGGCATAGGCCAAAGCCATGTTAACGGAAACATTGGTTTTCCCTACCCCGCCCTTCCCGCTTGTAATAGTAACGATCCGGGTTTTTTTCCCTTCCCTGGGCTGCTTTTCACCAGAACCGCCGCCCCTGCCCGAAGGACCGGATTTCCGGTTCCGGGATTCAAAATCCGCGCCGGCCTGTGATTCCCGTGAGTCTCCGTTTTTTTTCCGCATCATTTCGCGCAGTTTTTCAGCCTGGTCTCCCATTATTGTCTCCATCGAATAAGTTCAGATTCATCACCCGTGAAAATCGATTCGAATTTCATCCGGTCTACCGTAAAGCCTTCCAGGTTAACAAGGAAACGCATTACCTGCGCCTTCTGGATATCCTTGGGTACCTGCTGGCCTTCGGTAATATAGGAAACACATTTGCCTTTATCCGACAGGGCGCTTATTACATTGCCCAGCCGTATCGTTTCGTCCATCTTGGTAATGATCACGGACCGGTACCCGAAAGGCTCGTACTGTTTCAGAATTTCGGCAATATCGCTTGATTTGGTGGTGGCCGACAGCACCAGGTGGAATTCGGCGCCTGATCCGCAGGCATCGAGCAGTTCTTTCATTTCGGCAAGTTCCACTGAGGAACGGGGACTCTTGCCGATGGTATCGATCAGGATAAGATCGACGTTCTCCGAATTGAACGCGATAACTTCTTTGAGTTCCCGGAAGTTTACGGCGTTTTCCACGGGAATCCCCATAATCTGGCCGTAACGTTCAATTTGCTGCTCCGCGCCGATACGGAAATTGTCGATGCTGATCATCCGTACCGACAGGGGCCGCTTCCCTATCTCGCCCAGCATATACGCGGCCGCAAGTTTCGCGATGGTGGTGGTCTTCCCCACCCCGGTAGGCCCTACCAGCACTACTATCCGCGGCTTGGCCTGGTAGCGATCCTCCTTGTAGACCAGTACGCTTTCCCCGATCCATTCAACTACCTTTTCTTCCACGGCTTTAAAATCTTCCAGGGCATCCAGAGAGAATTCCCGGCGTACCCTGTCCATGATGCCGGCCCGGTAGCGCGGGGTAAAATCATTCTGATTAAGCATATCTTCTATTCTGGTTAAGGCGGGGTGATCCTGGGAAGCCGGAACCGATCCCGGGCCGGCGGAAACGGAGACGGAATCGATCTTTTCCTTGATAGTCCTCACTTCGCTCAGGAGCATCTGCAAGGTAGGGTCGCTTTTTCCCGCCGCCGCAATGATTTTTTTCTTTTCCTCATCCAGTTCCGCGGGACTGAGATCCACCGGTTTCCTCGGCCCCGCCGGGGCAGGAAAATTATACCTGGCCTGGTTATTGTAAACAATCCCGGTCATTTCCACCCCTTCCCTGGAGAAAAGATTGAGAAAGCCGCCCTTTATCGGCACGGTTTTCTGGAGCAGCACCTTCGCGTCGTTTCCATATTTGGAACGTATCTTTTCCATACATTGGGCATAGGACGGCGCTTGTTCTGTAAAACAATCCATTTTATTGTCCATTATTATTCACCTCTCCTTCAATTCTCTATACGTATTTCCCCTACAGCTTCCACAGTAATATCGTTTACGATTTCAGGAACCGACAGCACTACCAGATCGGGAAGCTCCCGTTCCGAGGAAGATTTTACCAAATAACGGGCTTTTTCACTGGTAAGCACTACGGGGGTCCAGCCCTGTTCGTGCATGGCCGCTACGGATCGGGAGAGCGCCTTGATCCATGTCCGCTGGGCAGCCGGGTCCAGGGCGGATATTACCCCCGACGAGGTCTCTACCCGGCTTTCGACTATCTTCTGTTCCAGGGACTGTTCCAGGGTAAGTACCCGCAGCACCCGGTCATCGCCTGAGTATTGCAGACAGAGCTGGCGCGCAAGCGCCTGCCTGGCCTTCTCGGTAAGGAAGCCCACATCCCTGGTAATGGGGCCGTAATCAGCCAGCGCCTCCAGAATGGCAACCATGTTGCGGATGGATACCCGCTCCTTAAGCAGGGACTGGAGTACCTTTTGTATCTCCCCAAGGTTCAGTGACTTTTGCGTTTCCTCTACAACAGCCGGATATTCCTTCTTCAGGGTATCGAGGATATTCTGGGTATCCTGGCGGCCTAAAATCTCCGCCGCGCAGCATTTGATGATCTCCGTAAGGTGCGTGACAATTATTGACGAAGGATCGACAACGGTATACCCGGCCCGTTCCGCCTCGTCCCGCCTGTCCTCTCCTATCCATACCGCCGGGAGGCCGAACGCCGGATCCCGCGTTTTTTCGCCGGGAATTTCCTCGGTAACGCCGCCCGGGTTGATGCAGAGGTAGTAGCCCATGCGTATCTTTCCCCGGCCTACGTCAACGCCCCTGATCTTGAAACAGTACTCCGAAGGTTCAAGCCGTATATTGTCGATAATGCGTATCCTGGGGATAACCAGGCCCAGATCCAGGGCGGACTCCCGGCGTATCGAAGTTATACGTTCCAGCAATTCCGCGCCCTTGTCCCTGTCCACCAGGGGTATGAGGCCGTAGCCCAATTCAAGGGAAAGCGGATCGAGGGGAACAACCGGCGACATTTCCGCGCTTTCTTCGCGGGCTTTTTTCGCGTCTTCCCTGGCCGCGGCATCGGCGTAGCGCAGCTCTTTCCTTTTTGAGCGGTGAATCCGGAAGGCGGTGAACGCCAGCAGCCCCGCCATAGGGACGAGTACGTACCAGGGAAAGCCCGGGAGCAGGGCAAAGCCGCCCAGCACCACCGCGCCTATCCAGAATATCCGCTCGTCCCTGGAGAACTGGCCGGCGATCTCCTCGCCAAGGGTGCCGCTCCCGCCGCTGCGGCTTACGAGGATGCCGGTAGCGGTGGACACAAGCAGAGCCGGGAACTGGGAGAGAAGGCCGTCGCCTATGGTAAACGAAATATAGGTTCCCAAAGCCTGGGTGATAGGCTCGCCGTGTATTGAAACGCCCACGATGATCCCGCCCAGAATATTGACAACGGTGATAAAAATACCGGCCTTTACGTTTCCGGATACAAATTTGCTGGAACCGTCCATGTTACCGTAGAAATCCAGCTCCCGCTGGAGTTCTATCTTTTTTGCCTGGGATTCTTCTTCGGAAATGGCCCCGGAATTGTACTCGGTTTCAATGGCCATTTGTTTTACCGGCATGGCGTCCAGGGCGAAACGGGCCGCTACTTCGGCGATACGGGTGGATCCCTTGGTGATGACCAGCAACTGTACCGCAAGTATTACGATGAAGATAATAAGCCCCACCACAAGGCCTTCGGTGCCGCCCGAACCGACGACAAAGGTCGCGAAGGCCCGGATCATCCTGCCGTCAAAAGCCTCGCCCCTGGTGAGGATGAGCCGGGTCGAGGAAACATTGAGGGCCAGGCCGAACACGGTAACAACGAGGAGCAAGGTAGGAAAACTGCTAAAGTCCGTGGGCTTCTTTGTGTACATTACAATGAGGAGTATGAGCAGGGACAGGACCAGGTTCATGGCCATGAGCATATCCAGAAGCACTGTGGGGAGGGGAATTATCAGCATGATTACTACCGCCACCACCATAAAGGCGATGACCATATCCCTCTGGCTGCCGAACGCGGAGGCGATTGTACTGGATACCGGAGACCCGCCGGACCGGGCGACATCGGCCATAATTTATTTCTCCTTAAGCGCTCATCTTGCGGCGTTTTTCGTTCAGGGCCATTACCTTGCCCAAAACCATGGCAACTACCTCGTAATACCTGGCGGGGATGATATCCCCCACCTCGGTTTCCGCGTACAAAGCCCGGGCCAGGGGCTTGTTTTCCACAATAGGCACCTCGTATTCCCGGGCAATTTCCCTGATACGCCGGGCCATTTCGTCCTGCCCCTTGGCGCTTACCCGGGGGGCGGGCATGCTCCTCTTGTCATATTCCAGGGCCACGGCGAAATGGGTCGGGTTTGTGACAACCACATCCGCTTTCGGCACATTGGCCATCATGTTTTTCGACATAAGTTCCCGCATCCGCTGGCGTATGCGGTTGCGTATCTGGGGATCCCCCTCGTACATTTTCCGTTCTTCCTTTACCTCTTCCCGGCTCATCTTTAAGGATTCCCGGTAGCGCCAGCGCTGGAACATATAGTCCGGTATGGAAAGCGCGAGCAGCAGTAACGCGCAGATGATCAAAAGCCGTATCGCCAGGGATGCTATCAGCGTTACGCCGGTCCAGAAATTCACGCGCTGGAGGTTGGCAAGCTCCTCTATACGGGAACGTATCAGCAAAAAAGCCACGCCGCCTATAATAGCCATCTTGATCAGATTCTTGCCAAAGTTAAAAAGCCCGTCCACGGAAAACAGAGTCCGCTGCAGGTACTGCCCGAAGTGGGGCACGATTTTCGAAAAGTTGGGGACGAGCGGCTTTGCCGTAAAAAGAAAACCTGTCTGAACAAGATTCGCGAAAATGGCGGCAGCCATGGCAACCGCCACAATGGGCAGCACCAGGCGCACAAAGTAATTTATAAACGCTTCCATAACTATTCTGTCTTTAACCGGGTCCAGTTCCACAGCTCGGAGAAAATAGAAGCGTATCATTTCTACGCAGATTCTGAGCATATAGGGCGCCAGGACAAGTATCGCGAGCGCCGGGAGAAGCAGCACCAGCGCCCCGACAAGCTCCTGGCTTTTCGCAACGCGCCCCTCTTCCCGGGCCTTCCGTATCTTGTATTCGGACGGCTCCTCGGTACGCCCCTCGTCCTCAGCGGCGAACCACTGGAGGTCAAGGTTTAACGCGGCCTGGAATTCGGGCGCGGGCCGGCGTTCGGGAAAAGTCCGGGCGCCGGACGGGAAACAGAGGGCCGTCATAGGGCCGCCCCCTGGATTCTGCCGCCAAGGTCAATATACAGCGTTTCTATCGCCCGCCAGCCCGCGTCGATTACCCGGCCGAACGCCTCTACCATGAAGGGCATGGTCGCGGCAATAAGGAGGAAGGCGACTGTAATGGAGATGGGGAACCCTTCGGAAAGTATGTTGATCTGGGGCGCGGCCTTTGAAATTAGGCCCGTGGTAAGTGATGTGAGAAACAATGTTCCCAAAATAGGCAGGCTGATAATGATGGCGTCCAGAAAAAGCCGGGAAAGGCCGGCAAGGAGCATCTTTACCGCCGCCTCCCGGCCCGCGACTAAATTCAGGATATTGATGCTTTCTATGGAGCGCCAGAACCCGCCGAGGAAGAGTTCCCTGAAACCTCCCATTACCAAAAACACCAGCATAGCCACAAGATTCAGGTACTGGCCCATGAGAGGGTTTTCCACCTGCGACAGGGGATCGAAAGTCTCGGAAGCGCCGAAACCCATCTGCAAAGAGAAGAACTGTCCGGCGGTTGAAAACGCGGAAAAGATAATGGTAAGGTAGAACCCCAAAATGATGCCGATGATGGCTTCCCCGGCGATAAAAAATACAAAGGCCAGGCTGAAGTAACTCGCGTCCCAGTCAGCGGCAAGGGCGGTGGGAAACGCCAGATAAGCGGCGAATCCCGCGAGGGAAATCTTTGCCGCCTGGGGTATTGATTCAGAGGAGAGCAGGGGCGCCGTCTCGATCATGGCGAGGGCGCGTACGGCGATCAGTAAAAACACCGGCGCCGCGCCGAGCAGTTCGCCGATAATATTGCTTTCCACTACCAACCTCCGGGCCGGACTACCGGGCCATTGCCGGGATCATTTTAAACAACTGCACCGTATAATCCCCCAGGGAGGAAAACATCCAGCCCCCCAGAAAACCCAGCACCAGAAGTATCGCGATGACCTTCGGCACAAAGGTCAGGGTCTGCTCCTGGATCGAGGTGGTAGCCTGAAAAATCGCCACCACCAGCCCCACTACCAGCGCGGAAATGAGAAGAGGCGCGGCAAGTAAAAGCACTTCCAATATGCCGTCCCGCAAGAGGCTTGTCACATCACCGATACTCAACTATTCCTCCCTGTAAACAAAACCGCTTACTTACGAGCCTATTCCAAAAACCCAGCCAATAAGTTAAGGAGGGGGCAGCCGCCCCCTGCGGCCGGGCCAAGGTCCCGGCCTACCCCCTCTGCGGGAGGCTCCGCCCCCCGCAACGCCCCCCGGACCCTCCGAGTTTTGGAACAGCCTCTTATCTTATATAAACGAACGGACAAGCTGGTCCGTTAAAAGCCCCCAGCCGTCCACCAGGATAAAGAGGATAAGCTTGAAGGGCATGGAAATCATCACCGGGGGCAGCATGATCATGCCCATGGACATGAGGGCGCTTGCCACTACCATGTCAATCACGATGAAGGGGATAAAGAGCAGTATCCCTATCTTGAAGGCAACGGTAAGCTCGTTCAGTATAAACGCGGGTATAAGCACGTAAGTCGGCACGTCCGCCAGGGTGTCGGGCTTGTCGAGCCCCCTCATTGCCATAAAAAGCCGGATATTGCCGGGATTGGTCTGCATCTGCCGGTACATGAACAAGCGCAGGGGCCCCTCGGCCTCCCGGTAAGCGGCCTCCGTCGAAATTTCCCCGTCCGCCAGGGGCTTAAAGGAATTATCGTAGATTATCTGGAAGGTAGGCCACATGATGAAAATTGTCAGGAAAAGGGATATTCCCAGGATTACCTGGTTCGGGGGGACCTGCTGCAGGGACAGCGCCCGCTTGATAAAGTCGAGGACAATGGAGATTCTGAGGAAGCTGGTCGTCAGGATGATGATGCTCGGCGCCAGGGAAAGGACGGTGACGAGCAGCAGCAATTGCACGGAAAACGCTACTTCCTGCCCGGATTCCGGATTCCTCACTGTAAGATCGATGAAGGGTATTACCGGATCGGGCTGGGGTGTTGGTATATTCATGGTACCTTCGGTGGAAACAGCGGGAAAGGGATAGTTCTGGGCCGAAAGCGGGAACAGCGGCGCAAAGAAAAACAGCGGGATCAGTACCCTGAAAAGGATTCCGGCGCGCCTCATCTAAAGCCCCCTGGATCTTTCGCGCTGTTTGCGCAGGGTCTGGGCTGAAAACGGCGAGGCGTCATGCCCATGCGTTTCTCCCGCCACGCCGGGCGAAGGCCGGGCGGTAAAACGGGCAAGCATGGCCCTGAAATCCGCGAAACGGGATGCGGCAAGCTCGGCGCCCCGTTTGGATTCTTCCAGGATCATGGCGTCGATTGCTTCCTGATCGGTTACTTCGGAGATGAGGGAAACGCCGCCCTCCCCCGCCCCTACAAGCCAGGCCCTGGCCCCTACATTCACCACATATACGTAGCGGTTGGAACCGAGGTGCGCGCTGGTAAGGATTTTGAGCTGGGAATTGCGTTCGTTTTGGGGCCGGGCGGAACGGCGCAAAAAGAACACTACCCCGTAAACAGCGGCGGCGGCCAAGGCGAGGACAAGAACCATGCGGATAACCGCGAAAAGCCGGTTTCCCGTTATCCCGCTGTTCGCGGGCGTATCACCGGGAAAGGCCTCGCCCAGGATGATTTCAGCCTCGGCGGAGCGGGCGGCGGCAGCGCCAAGCTGCGCGGTATCGCCGGTCCCGCCGGCGGCAGGCGGCGCTGCGGCTGTTTCAGAGAGTGAAAGGGTTTCAGAAGACAGAACGCCGCCCGTCCCGTCGAGAGACTGGCCCTGCTCCTGCGCGGATAACCGGGATATACCTGTGAATAAAATGGCCGCAGCGCATAAAAACGCGAAAGCCGGATAGATGCGTTTCAGTTTTTCCCCTCCCAAGTTCAAACTGATCCGTTTTACGGGCGATCTTGTTGATAGATCGGTTTAATAATATTTTCTTTCAAACAACAGATTTTCAAAAGAAAATCCAGTACCCT
>JAIRZS010000092.1 GCA_031267115.1 Treponema sp. | reverse complement strand
CGCGGGTTTTAGTAGTAGCAGATACGATAGTCGCAGATTAGCTCAAACCCTGCTTTGAGGTATACGGAGCGGGCGGCGGCGTTGTGTTTTTTTACAAACAGCGTTACCGTTTTCCCCTGGGCAAGCAGTGATGATGAAAGCGCCGCGGTCATCCGCTTGGCAATGCCCAGGCCCCGATAATCGGGATGGACATAAACGCCCCCTATCTGGAAACGGGTAAAAGATTCGGCGTTGGTGTTTATCTTCCCCACGATTTTGCCGCCGATCTTTGCCGCAAGCACCTGTTCCCTGCTGATAATTCTGCCAAGGCCGAGGCGGGAATTCTCGACCTTGAACTCCGATCCCCTGGGCAGCACTTCTTCCCGGTCATAGTCCGCCTGAAGCGGGAGTATTTCCTCCAGATCGCCCATCCCCGGCTTGACAAGCGCAAGCTCCGCCGGCCCCGCCCGGAGCAATGCCGGGTCCGGCTCCCGGTCCAGGCTCATAAGGTCATAATCAAAGCGGTCCGTTTCTTCGTAACCCAGGCCGCCAAGGGCTTCCTCGAAAACTCCCGTAACGGAAGGGAGGCCCTGGATAGCGTGCGGGGGGTTTAAGAGGAGGAAGCGGCCCAGGAAACGGGGAACCGGGATGCCGCGCAAAGACGGGGCGGCAAAAACAGGAAAGAGAATACGGTGGTGGCAGAACAGCAGCGCCCTGTTTTCCCCGTCCTCGCCGCAGAAGGCCCAGAATCGGTCGCCCCGGGCGCGGTTAAAAAACCGGGAGCAGGCGGCAACGCAGTACTTTTCGCGGGCGCGCAGAAAATCCTCGCAGGACGCCAGGCCCCGCCTTTTGACCCGGCGCCAGAGCGGTTTTTTCACCGGGCCTTTTGCGGGGCCGGGCCGCTGCCGGATGAAAAGGGAAGCTTTCCCGGCGCCGGTATACGGCCCAGCAGGGCGGAGAATCCCGCCACAAAAGATTCGGGGGCATAACTGTACACCGCGATGGCACCTTCCGTCCAGGAAACTTCCTCGATATAGGCGGGACTCAGCACGGAAAAGGCGTATACCCTCTTGCCCGAACTCTGAAGGGAACGGAGCAGGCCCAGGCCCGAAGCGTCGGAAATACAGAAGATTACCGTGTCCGCTCCCCGCGCGTAGTAACTAAGTTCCCCGCTCCCCCGGGAGGCGGAATAGTAATACGACACGGCGCCGGGATAGGCTTTTTTTCCGGCGCTGAAAAAATCCTCAAACTGGCCCGCCAGCAGCACTTTCCCCGCTTTTTCCGGGGTAAGGGGGAGATTCCCCTTCACAACAGTAACGCTGCGCGCGGCCAGGCCCAGGAAAAACGCGGAACTTTCGGGGTGCGGGAGTTCAGTGTCAACCTTTATCAGATCCGGCACATAGGGTACCGCGTTCTCACCCCGCAGGTAATTGAGTTTCGTTACCAGCACCCGCCGGGCCGCGTCCCGTACCCGCTCGCGGAAATCGGCCTCTTCCCGCATAGCCAGAACCAGGGAAGTCCACACCGGATCGTTAAGGTTCGGGGTTTTGGAAAGCATGATAATATCGTTCCCGGCCATAAACGCCTGTTTTGCCGCCCTGGAAAGACTCCCCGCGCTCAGGGTAGCGCCGTTCATCATCAGGTCGTCGGTAATAACCAGGCCCTTAAAGCCTATCCTGTCCCGAAGCACGGTGCGGAGGAACCAAGGCGAAAGCGAGGCCGGGGTAGAAGCCGCCTGGGTATTGGGAAAGGCCAGATGGCCGCTCATAATAGCCGGTATGTTTTCCCGGGCAAGCATACGGTAGGGGACAAGCTCCCGTTCCCAGATCATCTCGAAGGGCGCGGTAATTTCCGGCAGCACCCCGTGGGAGTCCAGGTCCGTGTCCCCGTGGCCGGGGTAGTGCTTCGCCGTGGCGATAACGCCCGCCTTTTCATGCCCCCGCACAAAAGCCGCGCCTAGAATCCCCGCCTGTACCGGATCGCTCCCGAAGGAGCGAGGGCCGATAAGGGTAGAAGCGCTGTTCGTGTAAAGGTCCACCGTCGGGGCAAAGTTCATGTTAATCCCCAGGACCGCAAGCTCCCGGCCTATATAATACCCGGCAAGATAGGCGTCGCGGGGATAGCCCGAAGCCCCGATAGCCATATTCCCCGGAGTCTCGCTGGTAGCGCCTTTTACGTGGCGTATCCAGCCCCCCTCCTGGTCGGTGGCGACAAGCAGCGGTATCCCGAAGCCCCCTTCCAGGGCGGCGCTTTGCAGGAGACCCACAGTCTCCGCGAGCTTCCGGGTATCTTCGGTGTTCCAGCCGAATATCTTTACCCCGCCTATGCGCCGGTCCCTGATCCAGTCCATGATAAGGGGCGACGGCTCGGCGCCTACCCAGCCGAGCATGAAAGTCTGGGCCAGGGCGTCCTCGTCGCTCATCCGGGAGAGTATCTCCCCCGCAAGCGCCTCGGCGGGCCTGTCCGCGGAAAAGCGCGGCATGGCGGCGGATCTCGCGGAATTCATGGATTGGGCATGGGATTGCGCCGCCGGGAAAAAAAGCAGGAAAAGCGCGGACAGAAAAGCCGGCGCCAGGACCGGCAGCCGGATAAATCCCGAACGGCTCGAACGACTGGCTGTCCGGAAACTCATCGGTAGGCTTCGCCCTTGCATTCGTCGATATAGGAAGCAGCCGAATGCGCGGCCAGGGCGCCCTCCCCGGCGGCCACAACCACCTGGCGGAACGGGGAGGAGCGGACATCCCCGGCAACAAAGAGGCCGGGCAGCGAGGCCGCCATATCCTGGCCGGTAACAAGGTAGCCGCTCCCGTCTTTTTCAAGCCCGAGGCCGTCCAGAAACGAAACTTGCGGCACGGAACCCGTAAAGACAAACACCGCGGCCGCGTCTTCCTCGTAACGCCGCGAACCGGCAGGGCCCTCCCCAGCGGCCTGCGATGCTAGGGGCGGGGTCAGACCCCCCTTTTGAATGAAGGGTTGGGGTCTGACCCTTGCTTTTGAATGAAGGGAGGGCCGGGAAGCAGCGGCCCCGGAAACAGCGGGCCCGGCAGGGCCTTCTTCCAGAATCACCGCGCCCACCTGCTTATCGCCCTTAATCTCCAGCATCCGGGTATTAAAGCGGACCTCTATAGCGGGATTCCCGAGCACCCGCCCGGCCAGGGCCTTCTGCGCCCGGAAACGGTCCCGCCTGTGTACCAGAACAATCCGGGAAGAAAGGCGCGAAAGGTACTGGGCCTCGTCACAGGCCGCGTCGCCGCCCCCCACCACAAAGATCTTCTTCTCCTTGAAAAAAGGGCCGTCACAGGCCGCGCAGTACGAAACCCCCCGGCCATAGAATTCCTTTTCGCCGGGAATATCCAGAGTCCGGTGGCTGGCCCCCGTAGCCACAATCAGGGCAGGGGCGCAGCGCGTCCCGCCGCTTCCCAGCCCGGCCCGGAAAAGACCTTCTTCCTTTACCAGCGATACAACCGAATCGGCAAGGAATACCGCGCCAAAATTCTCCGCCTGCCTGTGCAGGTCCCCGGCGAATTCCCAGCCGGATTTCTCCGGGGCGATACCGGGGTAATTTTCCAGCCTGTCGATATTGACCGCCTGCCCGCCCGGAGCAAGCTGCTCAATAACCAGAACCCTCAGGTTCGCGCGCGCCCCGTATTGGGCCGCCGTAAGCCCCGCAGGCCCCGCGCCAACGATAATCAAATCCCAATCAGCCTGTGCCATATCCTTCCAAGTCTACCATACATAAGTAAAGATTGTCAAAACACCGTCCGGGCCGGGGTGCAATTTTTTTTTCGGGGCAAAACAGGAAAAGCATGATATACTGGCGGTATCCCAAGGGAGGGGATACCTATGGACACAAACGAACGGGAAAAACTCATAACCGACGCCGTAGC
>JAIRZS010000184.1 GCA_031267115.1 Treponema sp. | reverse complement strand
GGCGGGATTGTTACCCGCTGGGCCTACGCCTACCCCCTAAGGGAGCCCGGCGCTATCGCGGTGGACTCGCGCAAGCATATCTACGCCGAGGACCGCTTCCCCTACGAAAGGCACAGCTACGACGCGGAGAACCGGTCCCTTTTGGACAGCCTTGTGCTCCACTTTGACGAGGCGGGGCGCTTTGTGGAATATCTGGGCCAGGAGGGAATCGGCGGCACTCCTTTTCCCCGCATAAACGGGCTTTACGCCTCTGTCCGGGATGAACTTGCGGTGGTCTGCCGCCACAGCGCGGGGTGGAATATTTACTGGTTCGATCCCGGCGGGACGATGCTTTACCTGATCCCTGTCCGCAGCGACGCTATCCCCGTGCCGCAGGACAGGCCCGAGGTCCAGCCCCAGGTGGACACGGTTATGGCCGCCCCGGACAAAAGGCAGCTTTTTATAAAGGTGGATTATTACCGCCCCACCTATGATGAATCTACCGGTACCCGTTCTGGCGCCGAGCCGGACAGTTCTGTTATCTGGGTCATGGATGTGGAAACCGGCGCCTATGTTGATACTCTCGAAGTCCCTTTTTTCGAGGCGGATTCGGGCCGGAACAGAAGGCAGGCGGAAAAGCTTTTCTATTCGATGCTGGCGGTGATCGGCGGCGGCAGGGTGTTCCTGTATGTCCCGCAGGAAGGGGGCTATTCCCTCCTTGTTTTGGGGAAAGTGGCGGGGCAGGGCGGGGGCATGGTCCAGCGCCGGGGCTTTATCCAGGTTGACAATGAGGAATTAGAGTTCAACGCCTTTAATGTTTCGGAAGACGGGATTCTTTCGGGGCTGCTGGCTACCGACTGGGAGGCGAAGCTGGTATGGTGGCGCACGGATCGTATCGCGTCGGAGTTATTGCAGTGAAGGGGCGCGGGACGCCGGATCGCCCCGCCCCGGGCCGGGTCTTTCTGGCAGGCGCGGAAGCGGCCCGGGCGGTGGACGAAGAAGCCTCCCTTGGCTGGGGGCTTTCCCCTTTCGCCCTGGTGGAAGCCGCCGGAAGGAACTGCGCCCGCCGCCTTGCCGAATGGTCCGGCCTGTCCCTGGCGCGGCTCCGCGTTACGGCCCTGGCCGGGCCGGGCAATAACGGCGCCGACGCGCTGGTGCTGCTCCGCGCCCTTGTCCTGGAACACGGGCTTCTTCCCCGGAACGCCGCGGCCCTGCTCAGCCGCCTTCCCGGGCCCGGTGAAATTTCCCCCCGCGCCGGGGCGGCCCGCGCCCTGGAAGCTATGGGGATAACGGTCCGGCCCTGGGACGGGGGCGGGGAAGCGCTGCTAAAGTCTTCGCGTATTGTTGTTGACGGTATTGCGGGCACGGGGCTTTCCGGGCCGCTGCGGGATATCCCGCTTGCCATGGCGGCGGCGCTTAACCGGGCGCGGGAAGGGGCCGCTATGGGCGGCGAAGAAGACGAGACGGAGGAAAGGCCGCTTGTTGTTTCGGTTGACGTTCCTTCGGGCGTTGGCGACGCCTTTAGGCCGCCCTGGCCCGTTGTTAAGGCGGACGCGGTTTTGGCAATAGAGCCGGTAAAGCTTGCCCTCTACAAGCCCGCGGCCCGTTGTTTTGCCGGGGCCGTTCTGCCTGTGGGCGGTATTTTCCCCGCCGCCCTTGTCGAAAAATACGGCGGGGCGGAACTTGTTGGCTGGGAAAGCGCCCGCGCCCGCATTCCTCCCGTCCCCCCGGACGCCTGCAAGTACGACCGGGGCGTGGCGGAGATACGGGCCGGTTCCGCGGGCAGTGCCGGCGCGGCCCGGATCGCCGCGAAAGGCGCCCAGGCGGCCGGGGCCGGGCTTGTCCGGCTCGCGGTGGATTCCTCCCTTTACCCGGTACTGGCCGCATCCGCGGGCGGGGTCATGGTTTTCGAGGAGGGAAGCGCCGCCGATGATTCCGGCCGCTTCAGGCCCGACGCGCTGCTGCTCGGCCCGGGCTGGGGCAGGGACGCCGGCCGGAAAGCCGCGCTGGAGGCGGCGATTAGGCGGGAAGGGGAGGGGACGCCGCTCGTCCTTGACGCCGACGCCATTGCCCTGGCAAAGGGGAGGGTTTTTTGCGGCAATACTATCCTTACCCCCCACCCCGGCGAGCTGGCGAATTTCGCGGGCGTAAGCAAGGAAGAGCTGGCCGCCGATCCGCTTTCCATCCTGAAAGACGCCGCCGGGAAAGCCAACGCGGTGATTCTGTTCAAGGCTGCGGTGCTTATCATCGCCGGGCCGGAGGATTCAATGCCTTGCCTCGCGGTGGTTGACGGCATGGCCCCCGCGCTGGGGGCCGGCGGTTCGGGGGACCTCCTCGCCGGGCTTTGCGCCGGTATAGCCGCGCGCGTAAGGGCGCAATCCCTTCGCGGCGGGTCCGCCGCGCCTGCCGGTGTTTTTGCCTGCGCCTGCGCCGCCGCCGCCCTTCTGATCGCCTCCGCCGGGAAGCCCGCTTCCCGGCGCTTCGCCGATCCCCTGGACCTTGCCCGCGCCGCCGCCGCCCTTGCCGGGGACGCCTGGCTGCCTTAGCGGATTGGTTATACTGAAAAAACATACTTTGGAAATTTTACTGTGAAGTCGAAGAGTCGAATAAGTTTTGAATGAAGGGGAGGGGTCTGACCCCGGCTTGCGTTCAAAGCCAAAACGGGAAAGAAGTTAAAGAGGTCTTCATTCTTTACTTCTTTTACTTTTTCGACTTTGTGGTAAACAGCGATAAAATTCTTCACTACGGTACGCGGCATGGACGCCGCTGTTTCCATTGCTATCCGCCGCAGGCGGATAGATGGAGTTTGCCACAGGCAAACTCCGATGCCAAAATCCGGCAGGGACGCCGGATTTTGGCACGCGCAAGGGATTGAAGCGGTATCCTTTTGACGCCGGAGGCGGCAAAAGATACAAGCGGAAAGCCCGGTTTCCGGCGCGAAGCGCCGGAAATGCGCCCAAATTTTTAAAAAAAATCTTTGTAATGTTAAAGTACTGCAATCTCCGGAATTCCTATTGACCAATTTGCCCATTCCTGCTATGTTTACAAAACGTCTAAAATGCGGTGTAATGCCCTTGTAGCTCAGTTGGCAGAGCATATCCATGGTAAGGATAAGGTCATCAGTTCGATTCTGATCGAGGGCTGTACGGTGTAAAGAAGCGGTTAAAACGGGATTTCTTTACGTTTTTTTGAAAAGGAGTCAAGGGGTTGAAATATGGCAAGCAAAAAGACGGCGATTGAGCTTATCGCCCTGCAATGTACCGAGTGCAAACGAAAGAACTACACCACCAAGAAAAACAGGCGGAATACCCAGGAAAAGCTGGAACTGAAAAAATACTGCCCGTTCGACCGCAAACATACTTTGCACAAGGAAACAAAGGTTAAGTAGTTTTATAGGCGTATAGCTCAGTTGGTAGAGCGGCGGTCTCCAAAACCGCAGGTCGTGGGTTCGAAGCCTACTGCGCCTGAGTCGAAATAAAGGAGTGAAGGCGGGTAGAATTATAGTACCCGTTTAAATGAATGCGGGCGGTAAGTAGGCTTCGAAGGGTTCGGCCCGCCGACCAGGCGGGAGGAAAAGGGGCCAGGGACGGCCCCGGCAGGGCCGAACCCCGGCCCGGAGACCCGAGGCAGGAAGCCGAGGGGCGGAGGGCGAAGCCTACTGCGCCTGAGGCGATGATAAGGAACAAAAAGCGGCAAAAAGTTTTGCCTGTCCTTAGAATTGTATAGAGAGCGGTGAGTAGGCTTCGAAGGGTTCGGCCCGCCGACTAGGCGGGAGGAAAAGGGGCCAGGGACGGCCCCGGCAGGGCCGAACCCCGGCCCGGAGGCCCGAGGCAGGAAGCCGAGGGGCGGAGGGCGAGCCCTGCTGCGCCTGAGGCGGTTAAAAGAGGATGACATGGGCAAATTAGTTCAATTTATGAAGGAATCCTACGCGGAACTCCGCAAGGTAATCTGGCCCGGCCGGGACGATGTGGTCAGTTCGGTGAAAGTCGTCATTGTATCCACCGTCCTGATAGCCGCTGTTTTAGGCCTGGTGGATGTCATCCTGCTCCTTGGGGTGCAGGCGATATTCCGGTGATATAGGGACAGCTATGGCTACGGGTTGGTACGTACTCCATACCTATTCGGGGTACGAAAATAAAATAGAAAAAACTATCCGCATGATGCTCGAAAAGGGGGATCTGGATAAGGAAGTCGTTCGCGACATAAAAGTTCCCCAGGAAGAGGTCGTCGAAGTCCGGGACGGCAAAAAACGTACCCTTACCAAGAAATTCCTCCCGGGGTATGTGCTGCTGGAAATGGACCTCCCGGATACGGACTGGAAAACCCCCTGCTCCCTGATTAAAAAAATTCCGGGGGTAACCGGCTTTGTCGGCTCTTCCGCCGACAAAAAGCCCCAGTCCCTTACCGGCGACGAGGCGCGGGGCATACTCCAGAAATCCGGCGAAATGAAGGGCGAACGGCCTGTCCGCGCCCGCCAGACCTTTTCCCCGGGCGAGCAGGTTAAGATCATCGAAGGCCCGTTCGACACTTTTGTCGGTACTATCGAGGAAGTAAACCAGGAGAGAAGCAGATTGAAAGTGATGGTCGGTATTTTCGGCAGGAACGCGCCGGTAGAAGTCGATTTTTTACAGGTAGAAAAATTATAAAAGTGGGAGAGGGCCTTTAAACCCTCGCTATACCGCGTGCCACGGTAATACCACGAAGGAGAAGAAGCATGGCAAAGAAAAAAATTACCGCAATGATCAAGCTTCAGTGCCCGGCGGGAAAGGCCACCCCGGCTCCCCCCGTCGGACCCGCCCTGGGGCCTCATGGGGTAAGCGCCCCCCAGTTTGTCCAGCAGTTCAATGACCGGACAAAAAGCATGGAGCCGGGGCTTATCATACCGGTAGTCATTACCGTCTACCAGGATAAGTCCTTCAGTTTTATCCTCAAGACCCCGCCTGCAGCGGTGCTGATCAAGAAAGCCGTAGGAATCGAGAAGGGTTCCGGGGAGCCGCACAAGAACAAGGTGGCAAAGCTTCCCAGGTCCAAGCTTGAGGAGATCGCCAAAGCGAAGATGGCGGACCTTTCGGCAATAGATGTCGAAGGGGCCATGAGAATAATCGCCGGGACCGCCCGGTCTATGGGTGTCGAGGTGGAAAAATGAAGCGCGGAAAAAAATACCTCGAAAGCCTGAAAAAGTACGAAGCGGCTGTCGTTTACGATGTAAAAGCGGCAATGGATATGGTCAAAACCCTGGCCCCGGCCAAATTTGACGAAACTGTGGATGTATCGGTCAAGCTTAACCTGAAAAAAAGCCAGTCCGTGCGGGATACGGTAGTGCTGCCCTACCAGTTCCGGGGCGAAAAGCGGGTCCTGGTTTTCTGCAAGCCCGAAAAAGAGAAAGAGGCCCAGGAAGCCGGGGCGACTTATATAGGCGCCGACGATATTATCGAAAAGATAAAGGGCGGCTGGCTTGATTTTGATGTTGCCGTGGCTACGCCGGATATGATGAAGGATGTGGGCAAGCTCGGTATGGTGCTGGGGCGCAAGGGCCTCATGCCCAACCCCAAAACCGGTACCGTTACCTTCGATCTCAAGGGCGCCCTTGCCGAATTAAAGAAGGGCCGCGTGGAATTCCGGGCCGACAAGACTGGGGTGGTACACCTGGCGGTCGGCAAAGTTTCGATGGAAAGCGACCAGCTCGCGGAGAATGCCCGGGCGGTAGTTGCCGAAATCCGGCGGAAACGTCCCGTGGACGCGAAGGGCGAGTTTGTCCGGACCGTTTCGGTGTCCTCTACCATGGGGCCGGGCGTGTGGGTCAACCTGAAAGACGAAGGGTAGATCTTCGAGGTTTTTTCGAGCGGAGGGGGTCCACACCCCCTCGTTCAACCGGTGCTGCCAAAAACCTTGTCAAGGTTTTTGGCGGATCGGGGGCTTTAGCCCCCGACTGAATAGCTGCCATGTTTTGTATCGAATAGGAGATTAGGATGGCCATTGTCGCTAAGAAAATACAGGATGCCAAGACGGCTTCCATTAACGAGTTGAAAGAGGCCTTTAGCGTTTCCGAAGATTTTATCTTTGCCGATTACCGGGGACTCACGGTCGAACAGATCACAAACCTTAGAAAGGAGCTTCGTTCCAAGGGCGCTGCGTTCAAGGTGGTGAAGAACAACTTCGCCCGGCTCGCCTTCGAACAGCTTCAGGCTCCTTCCGAGGTGGCGGGTTACCTTGTCGGGCCCACGGCGGTGGCAATTTCGCCAAAAGACGCCAACGAAGTGGCGAAAATCCTCTACACGTTCACCAGGGAAGCCCCGGCGCTTAAAGTCAAGGGCGGCCTTGTGGGCAAGAGCATCTACGATTCCGCGCAGGTAGAGGCTTTTTCAAAACTCCCCGGCAGGCTGGAGCTTATCTCCATGCTCATGTCGGTGATGAACGGCCCGGCCCGCAGCCTGGCCGCAGCCCTGAATGATGTCCCCTCGCGGCTTGTGCGCACGGTAAAGGCCATTGCGGACAAAAAGGCGGAAAGCGGCGAATAACGGCGGAGCCGGTTTTTCGGCTTCTGTTGGTTTGCAGTTTAAGTAAAAGCCCGTCAGGCTTCACCGGGTAAAGCCGGGAACTGCTATCCTGTTGGGTTTTGAAAATAGGGCCGGGCGGTGTTTTTTCACGCCGGCCGGGAGCCCCGTATGGGGCGCCTAACAAAATTGTTGGAGAAGATAATATGGCAGTTACAAAAGAAGAGATTTTAGACGCGATTGCTTCCATGACGGTTCTGGAGGTTTCCGAGCTGGTAAAAGCCATGGAAGAGAAATTCGGCGTTTCCGCCGCCGCTCCTGTAGCGGTCGCAGCGGCTGCCGCCCCGGCCGCCGCTGAAGCTGCCGAGGAAAAGACGGAGTTCACTGTTGTTCTTAAGGCCTTTGATGATACCAAAAAAATTGCAGTTATCAAGGAAGTCCGGGCTGTTACCGGCCTGGGTCTCAAGGAAGCGAAAGACCTGGTGGAAGGCGCTCCCAAGTCCCTCAAGGAAAACATTTCCAAGGAAGAAGCCGCGAAGATCAAGGATCAAGTCACTGCCGCCGGCGGTACGGTTGAGATTCAATAAGGCATTTACGCGGGTTTTGCGGGACAATCAGTTTAATTTTCTCACAACAGGGGATATCCGGAACCAGGTTTCGGGTATCCCTTTAAGGCTGTCGGTACGCGCCGGGGCCTGTGTTTTTTTTGCAGGAAAGGCGCTGCCGGGGACTCTGTCCTGTTTCAGGCTTTTACGCGCGAAACGCGATAAATTCCCGGCAGCCGTCGCATTTGCGGATTAACGGATAATTTATTTATGAAAAACAAAGATGATCTGGGGGTCAAAATGGTAAAAGAAAAACAGACAGCAAAGCGGACTTACATTGGCAAGGATATCAAGGATGTGATGGATCTTCCGGACCTCATTGATATCCAGCTCTGTTCCTACGAACGTTTTTTGCAGCGGGACAAGCTGCGGAACGGCGAAACCCCCGCGTTACAGGGCCTGGAAGAAGTTTTCAGAACCACTTTTCCCGTTGAAAGCCCCAACGGCGACATGGTCCTGGAGTACGAATACTATACGCTGGACGAAGACGGGATAAAATTCTCCGAACAGGACTGCAAGCAGAAGGGCCTGACTTACGCCATTCCGCTGAAAGCCCGGGTAAACCTTATCTTCCAGCAGACCGGCGAAATTCGCCAGAAAGATATATACATGGGCGATATTCCCGTCATGAGCGAGCGGGGTACTTTTATCATAAACGGCGCCGAACGGGTGGTAGTATCCCAGATACACCGGTCTCCGGGCGTCATCTTCAGCCATGAAAAAGGCATCTTCTCTTCCCGCATCATCCCCTACCGCGGAAGCTGGCTGGAATTTGAAATTGACCAGAAACGCGAGCTTATCTACGCAAAAATAGACCGGAAAAAACGTATCCTGGGTACCATATTCTTGCGGGCGCTGGGCTATTCCAGCCGGGAAGAGATCATCAAGGCCTTTTACAGGACCGAAATTCTGGAAGTAAAAGATGACCGGGAAACCAGGGAAAAATTTTCCGGCAAGGTTCTCGCCGCGGCTGTATGGATTAGCTCGGGGGAAGGGGACGATCAGGCAGCCGGGCAGAAAAAACTCTACCGGGCGGGGGAAAAGCTCCACCCGCACAATGTGGACGAGCTTATACTCAATGGGATAAATACTGTCGAGGTTATTGATTTTGAAAGCGAAGGGTCCCTCCGTTCCGATATGCTTCTCAACTGTTTTGAGCGCGAAGAGATCAAATTTGCAAGGGACGATCAGGGCAGGGACGAGCCGTCCAAGGAGGACGCGCTTGCCGCAGTTTACGCGGTACTCATGCCGGGCGAATCCATCACCGTGGACGCCGCCGAGAAGGACCTCGTGGGGATGTTCTTTACCAGCCGCCGTTACGATCTGGGCAAGGTTGGCCGCTACAAGCTCAACAAGAAATTCGATATCAAACCCCCTCTGGAAGAATTTACCCTGACCAAGATAGACATAATCGAAACGATGAAGTATCTCATCAAGGTTTACGTGCAGGACGAGAATATCGACGATATTGACCACCTGGGTAACCGCCGGGTGCGGTCCGTGGGCGAGCTTATGGCCAACGCCATGAAGACGGCCTTTAGCCGGATGGAGCGTATCGCCAAGGAGCGGATGAGCCTGAAAGAAACCGACACTATCAAGCCCCAGGATCTGATTTCGATTAAGCCCGTTGTGGCCGCCATCAAGGAATTCTTTGGTTCGAGCCAGCTTTCCCAGTTCATGGACCAGGTAAACCCCCTGGCCGAACTGACGCATAAGCGCCGGCTCAATGCCCTGGGCCCCGGCGGGCTTTCCCGGGATCGCGCGGGCTTCGAGGTGAGGGATGTCCACTACACCCACTACGGTCGTATGTGCCCGATAGAAACCCCGGAAGGGCCGAACATCGGGCTTATTGTTTCCCTGGCGAATTATACCAGGGTGAACGAGTACGGCTTTCTGGAAACCCCCTACCGCAAGGTGGTGAACGGGAAAGCCACTGCGGACATCGAATATCTTTCCGCCATGGACGAGGACCGCTACTATATCGCCCAGGCATCGGCCCGGCTGAACACGAACGGTACTTTCGCCGATGAGCAGATTTCTTGCCGCCGCCAGGGCGACTACACCACCCGTTCGCCCGGCGAGATCCAGTACATGGACGTATCACCGAAGCAGATCATTTCCGTGTCCGCCTCCCTCATCCCTTTTCTGGAACACGACGACGCCAACCGGGCGCTTATGGGTTCCAACATGCAGCGCCAGGCGGTACCCCTTATCTTTCCGGAAGCGCCCAGGGTGGGGACCGGCATGGAGGGAAAATGCGCCTACGATTCCGGCGTGCTGGTAAAAGCCCGCAGGAACGGTACGGTAACGCGGGTTACTTCCCACGAAATTGTCGTAAAGCCCGAGGGCAGCAAGCCCAAGCCTATCCAGGAAACCAATGCCGACGGCCTGGATGTATACCGCCTGGTAAAGTACCAGCGGACCAACCAGGACACCTGTTACAATCAGCGGCCTCTGGTCAAAGTCGGGGAAAAGGTACTGGCCGGGCAGATCGTCGCCGACGGCCCTGCCACGCGGGACGGGGAGCTTGCCCTGGGCCGGAATATTCTGGTGGGCTTTATGCCCTGGAACGGGTACAACTACGAAGATTCGATCCTCATTTCCCAGCGGGTGGTAAAAGACGATATGTTTACCTCCATTCATATCAAGGAATTTATCACCGAAGTACGGGAAACCAAGCTTGGCCCCGAAAAGATAACCCGCGATATTCCCAATACCAGCGAGAAAAGCCTGGATAACCTGGACGCTGAGGGCATTATCCGCGTAGGCGCCAAGGTCCGTTCCGGCGATATCCTGGTAGGGAAGGTAACGCCCAAGAGCGAGACCGAAACAACGCCGGAATTCAAGCTGCTCAACTCGATATTCGGCGAAAAGGCCAAGGAAGTGCGCGACTCTTCTCTCCGCGTGCCTCACGGTATTGAGGGAACCATCATCGACATCCAGCGCCTGAAGCGCACCGAGGGAGACGACCTTAACCCCGGCGTTGACGAAGTGGTAAAGGTGCTTATCGCCGCCAAACGCAAACTCAGGGAAGGGGACAAGATGGCCGGCCGCCACGGCAACAAAGGCGTCGTGGCGCGTATACTGCCCGAAGAGGATATGCCCTACATGGAAGACGGCACGCCCCTGGACCTGTGCCTTACGCCCCTTGGGGTCCCGTCCCGTATGAATATCGGCCAGCTTCTTGAAACCGAGCTTGGCTGGGCGGCAAGCACCCTGGGCGAATGGTTCAGCGCGCCCGTATTCCAGTCCCCCACCACGGAGCAGATCGAGGAAAAACTCAGGGAAGCGGGCCTCCCGGTTACCAGCAAGATCATCCTCCGCGACGGCAGGACCGGCGATGCATTCGTAAACCCCATTTTCTGCGGGGTAATTTACTTCCTCAAGCTTCACCACCTGGTAGACGACAAGATGCATGCCCGGTCCACCGGCCCCTACTCCCTGGTCACCCAGCAGCCTTTGGGCGGCAAAGCCCAGTTCGGCGGACAGCGCCTGGGCGAAATGGAGGTCTGGGCTTTGGAAGCCTATGGCGCCGCCAATACCTTGCAGGAGCTGCTCACCATCAAGAGCGACGACATGACCGGCCGTTCCAAGATATACGAGGCCATTGTAAAGGGAGAGCCTTCTACCACGGCGGGAATCCCCGAGTCCTTCAACGTGTTGGTGCAGGAATTACGCGGCCTGGCGCTGGATATGACCATCTACGATGTCAAAGGCAAGCAGATACCCCTTACCGAGCGCGACGAAGAGATGATCGCCAAAAGCGGGAGCAATTTTTAGAGCTTATCCGGGAGTAAGGCCTGGGTGGACAGAGATAAGGTTTCGCCAAATAATAATGCCACACGCAAACTCTACCGGCGCTTGGCTGTTCCGGGCTTTCATCTCATGCCTTATGTACAGGCTCCTGAACCGGTTCATCCACGAATGGCACACCTCATGAAATTATCACTACGGAACGCGCAAGGGATTGGAGGGGCGTGGAGCGTTCCCGACGCATAGCGGAGGGAATGGAGCGAAGCGGAACCCCGTAAAGCCCGGTTTCCGGCGCGGAGCGCCGGAAATGCGCCCAAATTTTTGTGATGCGGGCTTGTTCCAAAACCTGGTTTTTTTGAACATGAAAGCGCTCAGATGGCTGCGCCTTTAATAATTTTTTCGAGAAAACTGCCAGGTCTTGTTCCAGCGCCATTGTACAACACGCGCAAATGGGGGATACTTGCCCCGGAGGAGAGCGCGTATATGAAATATTTGATTGTCTCGGGCAATCCCAAGAAGGACGGCCTTTGTTTTTCCGTAACGGAAGAGGTACTCCGGGGCGCAAGAGAGGGCGGCGCGGAGGCTGAAGTTCTTACCGTTGAAAAGCTGGAACGCTGCCATGTCTGCGGAGACGGCTGGGGAAGCTGCCGCGAGCAGCACATCTGCGCTTTCGGCGCGGACGGTTTTAACGCCGCCCAGGAAGCGGTAAGGGCTGCGGATCAGTTCTGTTTCATTACCCCTGTATACTGGGGGGAAATGGCGGAAGGGCTTAAGGGTTTTTTCGACCGCCTGAGGAGATGCGAATTCGGGCAGAGCGGCGCCCTTTCGGGCAAACAGATTTTGCTTGTCGCCTCTCCCGGCGGAACCGGCAACGGCATGCTTACCTGCCTGGAACAGATGGATCGTTTTTGCCGTCATACCGGCGCGGTCATTTTCGACTACATCGGCATCAACCGCTGGAACAACGACTACAAGAAAAACGCCGCCCGCGCGGCGGCAAAGGCCATGGCGGAGGGGCGCAGGGCGGGGGAGACCTTGTAAGAAAACCGTCCCCCAATTCCG
>JAIRZS010000295.1 GCA_031267115.1 Treponema sp. | reverse complement strand
GGCCCGTTGACACGTTAGCGCTGAAAGTTTAGGCTTGAGAAGCTCTCTCAAAACTCAATTTTTGAAAGAGCCTTGTTTTATATTGCTGACAAGAGGGGGCGGCTTTCCTTAATATGACTGCGGGAGGCGATTTTTTTGACCGGATCTGCGTTGTAACCGAGCGGTACCTTACCCGCAGGCGCAGGATCAGGCGCGTTAAAAAAGAAAAACAGCAGAAAAAGAATCCTGTCCTGGACTGGATTGAGGCGTTTTTATGGGCCGCGGGCTGGGTGCTGCTTATCAACCAGTACCTGTTCCAGGCTTATGAAATTCCTTCCGGCTCTATGATCGATACGCTGCTTATCCGGGACCGTATCTTTGTAAACAAGATAGTTTACGGCCCGGAACTTCTGCCGGGGGTAGGGAAACTGCCAAGCCCTGTCAGGCCCGAACGGAACGACGTGATTATTTTTGAAAACCCCTCTTACCTGTCGCGGGGGCCTGTCTTTGATATTGCCCAGCGGGTTATCTTTATGCTTACCCTTTCCCTGGTGGACATAGACCGGGACGAAAACGGGGAGCCCAAGGCGCACTTTCTTATCAAGCGGGCGGTCGGCACGGGGGGCGACCGGTTCATTACGGAAAAGGGAGAGATGCTGGTCCGCTTTCCCGGCGAAACCCGCTGGGTGCGGGAGCGGGACTACAACGCGGAACGGGGTTTTGGCCATAATATCAGCCGGCTGACAAAGGAAGGTGATTACCCTGCCCTGGAAGCGGCGGGAAAAGCTTCCGCGTACCTCGATCTGGGGCTTAGCCCGCCGGCTGCTCTCGCTGCCCGCGCCTCGGCCCTGAACTCCGTAATTTATCCCGATTATTTTGCCCATGAGGAGGCCCGGCTGGGGTTTTTGCGGGGGGCTTTTCCCCAGGACAACCGCTACAGGACCCGGCTCACGCGGCAAAAACTTGGCTGGTACGTTCCCGAAGGGTACATTCTCCCCCTGGGGGACAACCGCGACAATTCCCGCGACGGCCGGTTTTTCGGCCCGGTAAAAAGATCAAAGGTGCTTGGCAAAGGCTCCGTTATTTTCTGGCCCCTCCTGCCCGAACCCCGTTTGGGCTTTATACGGTGACGGGCCGGTACGCCCGCGCGAAATCGAGGCTGCCGTGTTCAACAAGTGGCTGAAATATTCTTACGCCGCCCAGAAGGATCAGCGTTACCGTGTCCGCTGGGTAATAATATGGATAATCGCGATTTTTCTCCTTTACCTTCTTCTTACGACTTTTGCATTTTCCGTGCGCCGCCTGGAATCCAACGCCATGCAGCCCGAGCTTCATACAGGCGACCGTATTATTTTTTCTTCCCGCATTGTCTACCAGTTTTTGCCCGACGAAATAGGGGCCGCCCGGCTGCGCAGGGGGAATATCGTGCTGGTGGATACGGCCCAGGGGAGGCAGCGGGGCATTGTCTGGCCGATCCTCGACACGGTGGTCCGTTTTTTTACCGCGCAGCAGGTCGATATTTCGGGCCGCACCGGGAATTTCTACGTCAAACGGGTTATCGGCCTTCCCGGGGACGAGATTACCGTTACCAATTTTGTTGCCCGGGTAAAGCCGGCGGGGAGCGTCTACAGCTTTACCGAATTTGAACTTTGGGACCGCCCCTATTCGCCCAATATCCCCCAGGTACCCGCCCTCTGGGACAGATCGCTCCCGTTTTCCGGCAATATGGAAACTGTCGTGCTGGGCGAGGACGAATGCTTCGTCCTTTCCGACGACCGGGGCAATACCAACGATTCCCGCACCTGGGGGGCTGTTCCCATGGATAGTATTACGGGCCGCGCCCTGTTCCGCTACTGGCCCCCTACCCGAATCGGCCTGCCTTGACCGCCTCCCTTTATATTCACGTACCGTTCTGCGCCGGTTTCTGCGATTACTGCGATTTTTATTCGGAAGCGCTTGAAAATGACGATCCGCGCCCGTCCCTTTATGTTGAAAGGCTGCTGCTCGACGCGGAACTTCTGTTCGGGAAATACAATATCGGGCGGGTCCCGACGGTGTACATAGGCGGGGGGACGCCTTCGGCGCTGGGGGCTTCCGTCATTGCCCGCCTTTTAAAGGGGATAAATTTACTGCTGCCGAACAGGCCGGACGAATTTACTGTCGAGGCGAATCCCGAATCATCGGACGAGGCGTTTCTCGCCGCCTGCGGGGAAAACGGGGTAAGCCGTCTTTCGGCGGGGGTACAGAGTTTTAACGGGCGATCCCGCCGGGCGGTACACCGGAGAGGCGGCGCGGGCAGGCTGCCGCGGCAGCTTGCCCTTATCGCCCGCTATTTCCCCGCCTCGTTTTCGGCGGACCTTTTAAGCGGCCTCCCATTCCAGGACGAGGCGGCGCTACGGCGCGATATTGAAACAACGCTGGCCTTCCGTCCGGCCCATGTATCCCTTTACTCGCTGGCCCTGGAAGAGGGGACGGCCCTTGCCGAAAGAGTGCGGGCAGGGGGCCGGCGCGGCGGGGCCGGGCTGCCGCCTGCCGGGGAGGCGGACCGGCTCTGGCTCCTGGGAAGGGACGCGCTGGAACGCGCCGGCTACGCCCAGTACGAAGTATCCAACTTCTCGCTCCCCGGAAAAGAATCGCGCCACAATATCCGTTACTGGCGTATGGAAAACTGGCTTGCCCTGGGGCCCGGCGCGTCCGGGACAATTATCAACGACCGTACCGG
>JAIRZS010000265.1 GCA_031267115.1 Treponema sp. | reverse complement strand
GTCAGGACCGGGGACGCGCAGTTCCGCTATTCGGATCACAACCCGGTTATACTGAAAGCCGCGCTGCGCTGAAAGCCGCGCTGTGTTATGCTGTGCTATATAGAATTTTTTTTGGGCGCATCCGCGCGCCAACCTGCCCGCCGGGCAGGACGGCCCGCGGACCGGGCTATACGCTCCAACAAAAAACCTACGGTTTTTTGTTCCGCTTCTATCCCTTGCGCGTTCCGTATCGGGGCTTTTTCCGCCAGTATATAACAGCAAATGGATTGCAGGGGCTCCCGCGTGTTTGCCATGCTTGATATAAAAAGCGGGGTAGTATTGGCGGGCGTTTTATATTATCATTGGATGATATGAACAGCGCAGGGGGCCTTATGGAAAACCAGTCCGCCTTGTTTACCGATTTTTATTCCCTTACCATGGCCCAGGGCTACTGGAAGAAGCGGATGAACCGCCGCTCGGTTTTTGAAATGTTTTTCCGCCGGCAGCCTTTTAACGGGGGGTTCTCCGTATTCGCGGGGCTGGAACCGTTAATCGAAACAGTACGGCGCTTTTCGTTTTCCCCGGAAGATATTGCCTACCTCCGCTCGCTCGATATGTTCGAAGAAGCCTTTCTCGGTTACTTAAAGGAATTCCGTTTTACCGGCTCCCTCTACGCCGTAGACGAGGGCCGGATCGTATTCCCCCACGAACCCCTGGTCCGCATCGACGGGGGGCTTATCGAATGCCAGATACTTGAGGGTATGCTCCTCAACATCGTCAACTTCCAGAGCCTTATCGCCACCAAAACCGCGCGGGTGTGGCTTGCCGCCGGGAAAGGCACGGTAATGGAGTTCGGCCTGCGCCGCGCCCAGGGATTCGACGGGGCCATGTCCGCCTCGCGGGCGGCTTTTATCGGCGGGGCGGACGGGACCAGCAATGTGCTTGCGGGCAAAGCGTACGGCATCCCGGTTCTGGGGACTATGGCCCACTCCTGGGTGATGGCCTTCCCCAGCGAGGATGACGCCTTTGACGCTTATGCCGAACTCTACCCCGACAAGACAATCTTCCTTATAGATACCTACGCCACGCTGAAAAGCGGGATCCGCAGCGCCATAAAGGCCGGGAAAAAGCTTGCCGCCCGGGGGAAGAAATTCGGGGTGCGCCTCGATTCGGGCGATATCCACTACCTTTCCGTGCAGGTGCGCAAAATGCTTGACGACGCGGGACTGCGGGACGCCGCAATTGCTGTTTCCAACGATTTGGACGAATGGATTATCCAGACCCTTACCAACGCCGGGGCGCCTGTCAATAGCTGGGGGGTAGGCACCCGGATGGTTACGGGCGGCGACGACGCGGCCTTTAGCGGGGTGTACAAGCTGGTCGCGAAAGAGGATGATTCGGGGAGGCTCGCCCCGGCGATTAAATTTTCCGACAACCCGGAAAAAACCACCATACCGGGCTTAAAGCAGGTATGGCGGGTCCGCGACGCCGGCGGTTCTGCCGTCGCGGATGTCATGGCCCCGGACGGGGAAACCCTTGAAAAAAACGCCCGTTACGCCTTCTGGCACCCCTCGGCGGATTACCGGCATTTCTACCACACCCTGGAAGGGGAGGCCGAACCCCTGCTCCGCCTGAGGCTGCGGGACGGCGGGCAGGTTTTGCCCCACCCGCCGCTTGGGGAAGTGCGGAAGCTGGTTAAAAGCGAACTTGAGATATTTGATAACAGTTACAAGCGCATCCTCAACCCCCATATCTACAAGGTGTCGGTCACCGAAAGCCTGAGGGCGCTTAAGCTTGAATTGATGAAAAACTACCTGGGGGACCTGTAGGCTTTCCCGCGCGGCCAGGAAAAAAGAGGAGGCGGATCATGGGCGATACGGTAAAGGTATCGTTTCCCGGCGGCAAAATTGTTGAGGCCGCGCGGGGGACCGTTGTCAGCACGCTGACAGAAAATTTCGGCCCGCTGCAAAGCCCCCTGGCGGCGGTAAAGATGGGCAACCGGATTTTCCCGCTTTCGGGCCGGCTTGAAATTAATTCCCTGATAGAGCCGGTATGTATCGATTCCCCCGACGGCGTCGATATATACCGCCGTTCCCTTGCCTTCCTCCTTTCCATTGCCGGCCGGGAACTTTTTCCGAAACGCAAGCTTGTTATCGGCCATTCCCTGGGGTACAGCTACTACTACAGTTTCCGGGACGGCAAGACCCCCGGCGAAGGGGAGATTGCCGCGCTCGGGGAGAAGATGCTTTCTTTAACAGGGGAGAACCTCCCCATTACGGCGGAATACCTTTCCTTTGCCGAAGCCGCAGAAATATTCAGAGAAAACGGGCAGACGGACACCCTGCTTCTCCTTGAAAGGCGGAACAGGGCCGCCGTGCCGGTGAATGTCTGCCGGGGCTATACGAATCTCTACATCGGGCCGCTTGTGCCGAATACCGGAATGCTTTCGGCCTTCGAACTCACGGCCTACGAGCAGGGAATACTGCTGCGTTTTCCGGGGTACGGAAGGGAAATTGTCGATCCGTTTAAGGACACCCCGCATCTTTTTTCGATCTACCGGGAATATAAAAAGTGGGGCCGCATCGTAGGGCTCAGATCGGTGGGGGAGCTTAACCGCATGGTGACGGAAAAAACCGTCAAGGATTTTATCCGCATTGCCGAAGCCTTCCAGGAAAAGAAACTGAACGAGATAGCCGACAGGGTTTACCAGCGCAGAAAAGATGTTAAAGCCATACTTCTCGCCGGGCCGTCCAGTTCGGGAAAAACCACCACGGCGAAACGGCTCTCCATCGCTCTAATGGTAATGGGAATAAAGCCTATCGCCATTAGCCTTGACGACTATTACGGGGACAGTTCCAATACGCCGCTGGACGAAAACGGCCAGCCCGACTACGAGTGCCTTGAAGCCCTGGATGTTCCCTACCTGAACCAGCAGCTCCTCTCCCTTTTTAACGGCGGGGAGATAACGCTGCCGGTATACGATTTTAAGACAGGGCGCCGTAAAGAATCGGGCGGCCGCAGGATACGCATGGAGCGCCGTTCCGTGCTTATTATCGAGGGCATCCATGGCCTTAACGACAGGCTTACCGGGCAGATTGACCGCAGCGTCAAGTTCAAACTCTACGTGTCCGCCCTTACCCAGCTCGGCCTGGACGAATGTAACAGAATCCCTACTACCGACAACCGGCTTCTGCGGCGCATGGTCCGGGACAGCCAGTTCCGGGGGGCCGGCGCGTCCCGGACTATCCGGCAGTGGCCCAGCGTCCAGAAGGGGGCGTGGAAACATATTTTCAGCTTCCAGGACAGCGCCGACGAAGTCTTCAACTCCGCCCTGGATTACGAAATACCGGTCCTTAAATTCTACGCCGAACCCCTGCTGCGCTCGATAAAGCCGGACGAGGCCGAATATTCCGAAGCCTTCCGCCTCTTGTCGTTTCTGGATTACTTTGCCCCGATTTCCCCGCAGCTTGTCCCCGGCCAGAGCATACTCCGCGAATTTATCGGGGGCAGCGAATTCAAGTATTAGGC
>JAIRZS010000138.1 GCA_031267115.1 Treponema sp. | reverse complement strand
CAGGGGAATTAACAGCAAGAGAACTGTTAATAGTTTTGTCTTTTTTCTCATTTCTCTCCTCCAAATAATCTTTTTATGCCTGTCAACGGCAGACAATCAACAATTTTGCGGCAGGCCGCGAAATATGTTGTTCTCGCAAAAGCAGGGTATTAAACGCCGGGCAACTACCCTAACCGATCCGGCAGAATGGTCCCTGCGGTTTTTCAAGCACTAAAGCTGCATAAAATCGCGTTTTCAAAATTCATCTTGTCCTATAAGTAGCATTAAATAATAACGTTCACGTTATTGTTCACGTTATTGATAATATGTTACCACCGGTCTATTTCTTTGTCAAGAAAAATTTACAGAATTTTTAAAAAAAGCCCCGGTACGGAACGCGCAAGGGATTGAAGCGGTATCCTTTTTTGCCGAAGGCAAAAAAGATACAAGCGTAAAGCCCGGTCCTGCCGCGTAAGCGGCAGGATGCGCCCGGATCGGTCCACCATTTTGTAATCGATTTAATATCGCCGTCAGCGTACTGTTCCATGCTCCCGGCCCAGGGGCCGCTCTGTAGTTCGGGAAATTGCCTTGACTTTTCAGTCCGCGGGGCAAATACCGCCATACAGGGCCGGCCAATGTCTTCCCCGTTCCAAAACGCCCGGAGATTGTCTTTTGCCTTGTCCCAGTCATCCTTGTAATATACAAATCCCCCTGACCCGTTCTCTGCCTGTCATTTGTATTTTTCTCCTGAAAATTATTACTAAAGAAACCGTGCTGTTTACACGGATTCTTACAAGTCTTTATTTTACGGCGCCCATGGTCATGCCGGCAATCAAATATTTACGTACACAGATTCCCATCACTATCACCGGTATTGTTACCAATACGCTGGCTGCGGCGATTTCCCCCCATCGGATCCCTTCAGTCAAGGTGATAAAATTAGTTATCGCCACCGGTACTGTTTTTGTACTTGACGATGTCAGCAAAAGGGCCATTAAAAATTCATTCCATGATGTTATAAAACAGATTATACCTGTTGCCGCTATCCCTCCTTTTATCATGGGTACAATTATTCTAAACAACGCGCTTATCCGCATCGCCCCGTCTACCCGTGCCGCTTCTTCCAGTTCCTTCGGTATTCCGTCTATGAACCCGTGCAGCATCCACACTGCAAAGGATAAATTGAATATTAAATAGATTAATATCATCCCGATATAGGAATCCCTCAGATGCAGTACCATAAATATCATATAAAAAGGTATTGCCACCATCATCGGAGGCGCCATCTTGGTTGATAGTATCCACAGCAATATTCCCTGCCTGTTCTTCACCGTGAACCGGTTACTTAATCCGTATGCCATCGGTATACCGACCAGAAGGCTGATCGTCGTTGATGCAATTGCTATGATTAAGCTGTTATAATAACTGGATACAAAGGTCCCGCTGGCAAAAACTTTTACAAAGTTATCCAATATTGGCGTAAAAATCCATTTTGGCGGCATGGCAAAAGAATCCGACCGGTTTTTAAATGATGTCGTCACAAGCCAATAAAAAGGAAAAACAAAAATTAATACGCATATCCAAATAAAAACATTATGTACTATTGTTTGATGGAGCTTTTCCTTCATTTTTACCCTCGCCCTTTCATCAGTATTTTCTTGCCTACATTATTACATATTACCAGTATTACTATTAGCATAAATATACATAGGGCCGAACCGTATCCTATTTCAAGAAATTTAAAGGTATTCGCATACGTGTAATAGCTTAATGTTTCCGTTTCAAATCCCGGTCCCCCAAAGGTTACAACATAGATCGTGTCCATCCATTTAAACAGATCCATAAACCGGAAGATGACCGCAACGCTCAGGACAGGCATTAAGAGGGGAAGCGTTATCCAGCGAAATATCGCCAGACTGCCTGCGCCGTCAACAATTGCGGATTCATAAGGTTCTATTGGAAGAGACTGCAGCCCCGCCAGCAAAATCAATGTTACATAGGGCGTCCACTCCCAAATATCGATAATGATAAGGGAAAGCAGCGCCAGTTTATTATTTCCTACCATGTCTATGGAACCTATGCCGAAAAAACCCAGTAAATAATTCAACATGCCAAACTGGACGTCGTAAAACATTTTCCACACAAGGCCCACTACTACCGGTGTGGTTATCATTGGAATAAGGATGCATATATGTACAAAACTTTTTAACAGAACAGACTTGGTAAGGCTCAGAGCCAGCAGCATCCCGAGTATCAATTCAGCACACAGGGAAACCACCGTAAATGTGGCTGTTTTTGCAAAGCCGTTCCAAAAACGCCTGTCTAAAAAAATATTCACATAATTCAGGAAAAAATTAAAATGCCGTTCATTCGGTTTTGCAAGATTGTATGACTGGAGACTCAAAAAAAGAGCGTAAAGCGTAGGTACTATGGTTATAATAAACAGTAAAATGATACCAGGATATACCGCCAGCTTCCATGAATTTTTACTTTCCAGTGTTATTGTACGCACAAAACGGGATCGCCATGATTTTTTCGGAATAATTCCTGAATTGCGCATTCTTTCTCTCCTTATTGGACTTGTTTTATCACAAAAAAATAATATCTCTGGCTCAAAAGAACCGGAGATATTATTTCTCAAAGACTGATATGAGTAAGTTAAGGCTTAATGTTTCCGGCTTCGGCGTCTACCTGCGCAAGGGCAGCTTCGGCGGTCGTTTGTCCTGAAGTGACGGAGCTTAAAGCACCGGCGACAGCATCGCCGAGTTTTGCCCAATCGGCTATTCTCGGCCTATAGTCAGGATCGCATTTGCTCATCCCTCCCAGGGCGGCTTTAAGCCAATTGCCATTATCATAATTGACCTTCGTTAAGAACTGGGGATCATTCATGACGCTTCTCCGGGTAACATCAATACGCTCGCCGCTGAGGGTGGTGGATAGTTGGACTTCCTTACTGAGAGCCCACTGGATAAATTTCCATGAAGCCTCGGGATTCCTGGCGGCCGTGGGAATGGCAAAACCGGTACAAAATACACTGGGAGCCGCAAGATCGGCAGGAGTTTCGGCATAACCTACCTTGCCAGCCACTGTTGAATTTGCCGGATTTTCCAGCGAGGCGCACCAATTTGTAGTATCTATCATCATAGCCGCATTACCCTGCTGCATATTGAGCAAAACCTGGTCGTGTGAAAGGGTGCCGCCGGGGGTGCCGTAATTTCTAAGAAGATTCGCATAATACTTCATTGATTCAATCCCCGCAGGGCTGTTAACGGTAAGTTTGCCGTTTGTAAACCATTTGCCGCCCATAGCCAGGAAGAAGCCGGACCAAACATACACGTTTTGGCCGGGATCCCTGGCACCGCGGCCGACAAAGGGTACAGGAATACCTGCAGCCTTTAGTTTATTAAGGGTATCTTCAAATTCGGTTTTGGTCCCAGGAACCTTTGCAATACCCGCTTTGGCGAAATGTTCTTTATTATATACGAGCATAGTGCTTTCACCATATACGGGTAACGCATAGGTTTTACCGTTATAGGACAGCGCATTCATAAACCCGGGTAGAAAATCGTTCACATCATAATTGCTTGATTGAATAAAAGGTCCCAAGTCCCTAATCCAGTTTGCATTGGCAAATTGTACTGTATACATGTAGTCAAACTGAATAACATCATAACTGGAATCGCCTGATGAAAGTGCTACTTGGGCTTTTGAAACCATCTGCTCATAGGGCAGAACATCAATATTTACCCTGATGCCCGTGGCCTTAACAAACTCATCAAGAACCGCCAGGGTACCATCCGTTGCCTGTTGCGCCTGCATCAAAATGTTGAGTGGTCTGGAGTTCTGCGCCGAACTGTCGTTTCCGCCCCTTGCGAATACAGGGACAGCCAGGACGACAATTAATAGGACTGCCGCCATCAAACCCGAAAAAATCTTCTGTTTTTCCATTTTTCTCTCCTCTGCTTTAATATATTCAGGTGAATACTCACCCAAAGAACATGATATAATATTAATGTCCCTATTTTAGTTCTTCCTCCCAGCATACCGCCACTTTGCCGCATTTTCCGCTTGCCATAAGCGCGTAAGCTTCGTCGACCTTTGCGAGGGGGAAACGGTGCGTCACGAGAACCTCGGGGTGTAAATTCCAGTTGACAAGCCGATCAACGAGGTCTTCCATACGCCATATGCTCGTTACCCAACTGCCCACAATCGTTTTCTCGTCGTGGATTATATCGGGGCTTGGGTTAAAGTGTACGGTGTTTCCTTCGCCGACAAAGGTGATTTTTCCCGACTGCCGGGTTGCGCGGATGGCGATTTGACGCGCTTCGTCATTGGCGCTGGCATCGAGAGCACGTTCAACGCCGTAACCACCGGTTACCGCCTTAATTTGCGCTACCGTATCAGGGCCGGGCTTAAAGGCTTCGTGTAAAAGCCCGAGTTTTTTTGCCAGTGCGATACGCTCGTCGTTTATCTCCACACCGATTAGTTTTCTTGCACCCATAGCCTTCGCCAGCATCAGTGCGCCAAGACCCACCGGCCCCAAACCAGTAACCAAGACGGCATCGTTAGTGCTTACGCCAATTTTTTCGAACGCTTCATACACTGTACCAAAGCCGCAAGCTACCTGAGCGCCATCGGTATAGCTAAGATTCGGCGGTAACTCCACTAAGTCCTTTTCGTCGCAGAGGATGTAGTCGGCCATTCCGCCGTCCCGCTGCCAGCCATAAGCGGCCCGCAGGGCAGTCGAGGAACAACTAATCATAGCCCCCATGCGGCAGTGGTGACAAACACCACAGCCCGATATGTGGTAGACAATCACACGGCTGTCTTTGTGGAACCGCCTAATACCCGGTCCCTCTTCCACGACCACCCCACAAGGCTCATGCCCGGCAATTTTGTTTTGGTAAGCTTCGGCACCCTTCCCTGTATGCTCACGATAAGCCGCCCTAATATCAGTGCCGCAGATAGTACACGCTTTCATCTTGACCAACACTTGCCCATAAGCAGGTTGCGGAATCGGTACATCCTTTAAAATAACCGTACTATTTCCGGGAAAGTACGCACCCTTCATTGTTGTTTGCATGTTTCCTCAGTAAATAAGATTAACAATAACGTTATCATTCACGTTATTGTTAATATGTTATCATGGGCCTATGGGGTTGTCAAGAAAAAATTTACAAAAATTTGTAAAAAAATTGACTGTACCCAGGATTCACAAAAGAAAAGATACTGCCTCTATCAGCCCTTCGCTCCGGCAATTAGAGGAAATATTCATATGCCGTTATGCAGCGGCAAGGAACTGGGGGATAATTCCGCTTAGAATCGGGAGTGTCGGGGGCCAATCCGATGGGCGGCGCGTAAAGCAGGGACGGCGAAACCGGGGAGGATTTTACGGGAAAAGCGCCTTTACCTAACCGCGCAAGGGATTGGAGGGGCGCGTGAGCGTTCTTTGCGCTGCCAGGCGCAAAGAATGGAGCGAAGCGGAACCCCGCAAAGCCCGGTTTCCGGCGCGGAGCGCCGGAAATGCGCCCGGGTTTTTTAAAAATCTTCGTAATGTTAAACTGCTGTACCAATTTAACCGAGACTGTCCGAAAACCGCGCTTTTAGGTAAACTTTAGCCATGGTCCAGATTTTGCTCGCGGTCCTGGCTGTGGCGTATCCGGTTCTGGTATTTTGCTTTTTGGTAATACTTAAAGTGCCGGTCAGGGCTTTTTCCCTTTTCGTGATAGCCGTCGCCCTGGTATCTTTTTTGGCGCTGAGCGCGAAAAAAAAGCCGCTTCCCCGTGAAGGTCCGGAATCCGGTTCCGGACAGCCCTTGAAAAAGGCCCGGTTCGCCCCCGGCTCCCGCATCTTTAACGTTGTCCTGCTTGGCGTTGTCGGCCTCCTCTGCCTCTTTACCAATTCCCCCCTCATTCTTAAGCTTTACCCGGTCCTGATGAACGCCCTTTTCCTCGTTGTTTTCGGGGGAACTCTGTTTTTCCCGCCGGTGATGATATTCAGATTTGCCGTTTTGCAGGACAAAAGCATCAAAGGTTCCCTGGCGGAAAAACGGGTCGAGGCCTACTGCCGCAAGGTAACGGCTCTCTGGTGTGTTTTCTTCATTTTCAATGGCGTGGTCGCGGTTTACAGCGTATTTTGGGCTTCCGACGCCTTTTGGTCACTGTACAACGGGGGGATTTCGTATATACTAATAGGCGTACTATTTGCCGGTGAGTTTATCGTCCGGAAAATCACGGATAAAAAGATGCCAAAAGCCTTCCCGCTTTCGCAATTTAGCGCTAAATCACGGCTGCCGGAGACCGTGCTGTGTTATGAACAAATCTGGAATGACGGCGTATACAAAACCTGGCAGGATTTTCTGGACGACAGCGCCCGTCTGCGCGCCCTGATCCGGTCCCGCGATTCCGAAAAATGGATACTCCATGTAGAGGATTGCTGGTATTTTCTCGCCGCTTTTGCCGCCCTGCTTCAGTGTAAAAAAGAGATACTCCTTACCGCCAATATTTCGCCCGCCTATATTCGGGAGATTCGCGGTCCGGGCGTCGCCTTTCTGACCGATCGGGCGGCGGGTTCGGAAGATGCCGTCGATATCCGGAAATTCATGGCCTCCCCGGTAAGCCCCGGCGGGATGGCGGCTTTGCGGGCGGATCCCGTCCCGCCTATTGTCGCGGACGAGACGGTGATCATGATGTACACTTCCGGGACTACCGGGAAACCCAAGGCGGTGCGGCAGCGGCTTACCGAATTCGAGAACGACAACCGCTTTATCCTGTCCAAATACGGGGAGGAATTTCTCAAGCGGAAGCTCTGTTCCACTGTAAGCCAGCACCACATTTACGGCATACTCTTTTCCATCCTTCTTCCCTTTACCGCTGCGGTTCCCTTCCGCCGCAGGCGAATCGAGTTTCCCGAAGAATTCCTTAGATTTGACGATACATCTTACATGATCATAACGGTTCCCGCTTTTCTGAAACGGGCCGTGGAACAGTTCGGGGAAGCGGATGCCGGGACGGCGGCCCTCAGGCTCAGGGATCCCTGGATTTTCACTTCGGGCGGGGCGGTGCCTCCTGAAATAGCGGAAAAGACCTGTGGTATTTTTGGGTTTTGGCCTTTGGAGGTGTACGGCAGCACCGAAACCAGCGGGATCGCGTACCGTCAGTCCAAAGACGGCATGGAATGGACCCCGTTTGACAATGCCCGGATCAGCAAAAACGCGGACGGCTGCCTTGTGATCCGTTCCCCCTATATCAAAGACCCGGCGGGGTTTACCACCGGGGACCTGGCAGATATTCTCCCGGACGGACGTTTCCTTTTGAAGGGCCGCGCCGATTCCATTGTGAAAATCGAGGAAAAGCGTATCTCCCTTCCTGAAGTTGAAAGCCGTATACTTCAAACCGGCCTTGTTTCGGAAGTGTGCGCGGTGGCGCTGGAGGACCGGCGGCAGTATCTGGCGGCGGCGCTGGCGCTGAACAGCCTTGGGCGGGAGCGGTTTTTAGGAAAGGAGAAGGCGGAGATTAACCGGTATTTTACCGAATACCTGCTTCAGTTCTTCGAGAATACCGTAATCCCGAAGAAATGGCGTTACCTTGAGGCGCTTCCCCTGGACGCCCAGGGCAAGAAAAAGCGATTGGAGATTGAGGCGCTCTTTGCCCCCCGCCGGGACGCCGCTGATCCGCAAGACACCGCTGCTCCATCTGCCGCCGGCGGGGAAACGCTTTTTATGCACAGTATTTCCGGTATGAGGGAGATACGCCGGGAAACAGTGCTGGAACAGGCCGGCGGCCAGGTCCTCCTGGAATTCTCCGTCCCCAGGGAAAGCGGTTACTTCCGGGGCCATTTTCCGGGCTGCAGCATACTTCCCGGAGTGGCCCAGCTTGAAATGGTAATGCGTTTGGCTTCCAGATACTTTGGCACCGGCGTATATATTTCCCGGTTCAAGCGTATCAAATTCTCTTCGATTATCCGTCCCGGTGTTCCGCTGCACATGAAGCTTGTCCACAATGCGGATAAAAAGGAACTGGGTTTCGAGATAAAAAGCCCCGGCGGGGATACGGTTTATTCCTCGGGTACGGTCAGCCTGGGGGAACCGGCGTGAGCGGGAATCCGGTAAGGCAGGGCTTTCTTATTCCGGTTTACAATCACGGGGAAACGGCGGTTTCGGTAGTTCAAAAACTTGCCCGTTACGGACTCCCCGTTATTCTGGTTGATGACGGGAGTAATGCGGAAACAAAGGGCTGCCTGGCAAAGATCGCCGCGGATACGCCCGGCGCGGTTTTGGTTACCCGGAAAAAAAACGGCGGCAAGGGCGCTGCGGTGATAGCGGGTATCGACAAGGCCCGCGGGGAAGGGCTTACCCATGTACTCCAGATAGATGCCGACGGCCAGCACGATGCCGAACAGGCGGGGTTTTTTCTTGAGGTATCCGCCGCGCATCCGGAAGCGCTTGTCTGCGGCCGGCCTGAGTTTGACAGTTCCGTCCCCCTGAGCCGGAAAAACGGCCGGAAAATAGCCAATACCTGGGCGAAGATCGTTACCCTGTCTTCGGAGATACAGGACGTACTCTGCGGGTTCCGGGTATACCCTGTGGAACCGGCCTGGCGCGTCTGCCGCCATACGTTTATTGACAAGCGTATGGGTTTTGATCCGGAAATACTTGTCCGCCTGTGCTGGAAACATGTCCCCTTGCTCTTTTACCCGGTCCGTGTCAGTTATCCCCAGGGCGGCGTTTCCCATTTCAGGCCGGTACAGGACAATATCAGGATCAGCCTGGGATTTACCCGCCTCTGCGCCGGCATGCTTGTCCGCCTGCCGGTTTTGCTTGCCGCCAAATTCCGGGGCAGGCGCGGCAAGGCGGCGGCCGGATGAACGGACGCGCCCATTGGTCCGAGTACCGTGAAGAAACGGCCGGGTATTGGCATGTAAAACTGATTCTGATTTTATTCAGGATATTCCCGGTAGTTTTACTGCGCGTCATTGCCTGTATGGTAAGTTTTTTCTACTACCTTTTTTCCGGACGGGCCAGGACAGAATCGCGCCGCTACCTGGAAAGGATCAACGCCCAAAGGCCCGGCCAAAAAACGTGCCGCCCGCTGGCTCATATCACCGCCTTTTCCCTGGCTTTGATTGAAAAGGTCGAAGCATGGGGAGGTAAGGCGTTGTTTGACCGCGTCCGCTTTCAGGAGGATGACATAGGCGAATTGATCGAAGGGCTTGAACAGGGGAAGGGGGCGCTCCTCCTCACTTCCCATCTGGGTAACATTGAATTTATCCGCGCGCTGGCGGGTTTCAGCCGTACCGGGCTTTCCCGGAATGTGCCGGTCACGGTGCTGGTGGATTTTTCCGTTACCGGGTATTTTAACCGGATGCTTCAGGAACTCAATCCTGAATCGCAGGTTCAGACTATCAGCGTCAACGAAGTGGGTCCCGAGACAGTAATTCTGCTTCAGGACCGTATCGGCCGCGGGGAACTGGTGGCTATAGCGGGGGATCGTACCTCGGCGAATACCCGGAACAAGTACTTTCATCTGCCATTTCTGGGCCGGGAAGCGCCCTTTGCCTATGGCCCGTTTTTACTTACCGCCCTGCTGGAAGCCCCTGCTTATTTTGTCTTTACCCTGCGCCGGAAGGATCTGTCCCTTGTCTCGCAGTACAATATGTACATACACAGGGTCCCTGTCAGTTTCGACTGCCCCCGGAAAGAACGGGAACAGCGGATGGAACAACTGGCCCGGCTGTTTGCCGGATGGCTTGAATACTACTGTATGCTTTACCCCTATCAGTGGTATAATTTTTATGACTTTTGGGCCGAACCCCGGTAAAGGGACGGATATGGCGGATTCGAAAAAATTAAGCGCGGAGATAGAGTTTACGGTGGAATTTTACGATGTAGACTCTATGCGCATCGTCTGGCATGGCAATTATGTCAAGTACTTTGAAAAGGCCCGATGCGCTTTGCTGAATAAAATCGGTTATAACTATCTCCACATGGAAGAATCTGGCTACCAGTTTCCGGTAACCGGCGTTTCCCTAAAATATATCGGTTCTTTCAGATTCGGGGACCGGGTACGGGCGCTGGCAGTCCTTGAGGAATACGAAAACTGTATCAAGATACGGTACGAACTGTATGACGCGGCAAGCGGGGAACTGCGTACCAAGGGAAACAGCACCCAGATGGCGATTAATGCCGCTACGGGTGAATCCTGTTTTGTCTGTCCCCCGGTTTTTGTAAACCGGGTAGAAGCGCTGCTGCGGGGCAGCCATCTTCCTTCTGAATAAAAAGAGATACAACGATGAAACATATTTATTGCTTTAGTATAATACTGGTTGTCGCCCTGTTTCCCGCGCGGGCCCAGACAGAGGGCGCGGAAATTTTTAGCCGCCCCCTGGACGGAAACACCCGTTCCCGCTTCGACGGTATTTGCGCGGATCTGGCGAAGAACCCGGTTATCAAAGGCGGTTTTGAACAGACAAAGATCATCAGCCGCCTGAACCGTTCCCTGGTTTCCCGGGGGGATTTTATCATCGCCGCGGAACTGGGCATGGTGTGGGATACAAAAACGCCTTTTCCTTCTACCATGACGGTAGGCCGGGACTATATTTTCCAATCCACGCCTTCGGGCGCCAAGACAAGGCTGGACGCCCGGGGAAATGAAACCTTTCTCCGTTTGGCGGATACTATCAGCGCTATTTTTACCGGCAATTCCCGGCTGCTTCTGGAAAATTTCGCGGTCTATTTTGCCGAGTCCGGGAATTCCTGGACTATCGGGCTTATCCCCGAAGAAAAATCCGTTAAACTGTTTGCCTCGCGGATTTTAATGTCAGGCGAATCAGGGGGGGGCGGGATTCAGACCGCGCTTATCCGCGATATTACGCTCTACGAGCAAAACGGCGATGTAATTAGTTACAGGCTTTCAAACCACAGTTACCCGGGAAACTTAAGCGCCCGGGAAAGGACCTTCTTTGCTCCGCAGTAAACCCGGGCGTCTGTCGCAGAAATTTTCCGGAATCTTTTCCCATTGGGTATGGATTTTCTTTCACGGGGGGCTTTTCGCGGCCATGGGCCTTTCCCTGCTGTTCCTGGGGCCGGTACGCATCAACACCAATCTGTTTGATATACTCCCCGCGTCGTCCGGAAGGCCGCTTTCCGCCGCTGCGGACAAAAAGCTGGGAGACAGGACTTCCCGGCAGCTTACCGTTTTGATCGGGCACCGCGATTTTCTCCAGGCAAAAAAAGGGGCCGAGGCTCTTTACGCGGAACTTGCCGGCCCTTCCGCAGAGGGGCTTTTCGAGAATGTTTCCCTTTATGTTGACGAAACTGTTTCCGGGCAGCTTTCCGGTTATCTTTTCAATTATCGCTATGCTCTTTTGGACGGGAATACGCGCTCTCTACTCGAAGACGGAGACGCCCCGCTTGTTGCCGCCGAAGCCCTTGCTTCCGTCTACGGGGCCTTTACCTTTACCGCGCTGGATAATCTTGAACAGGACCCCTTCCTGCTTGCCGAACGGAGCATGAGGCGGTTTTTGGAAACTACCCTGTCCTCAGCCGGTTCCATGAGTCTGAAGGACGATGTGCTTGCGTCCCAATACAGGCCGTCCCCTGACGCGGAAGAACTCTGGTATGTCCTCCTCCGCGCTTCGCTGACGCCCCGGGGCGCGGCTATTACCAATGCGGATAGCGGGGTAAAAAAAATATACGACGCGTCGGGCGTCCTTGCCGCTGAAAATCCCGGCCTGGGTTTTGTCTATTCAGGAAGCCCCTTCCACAGTTACGAAAGTTCCTCAAGCGCCCAAAGGGAAATTTCCCTTATATCAACGGTAACGCTTATTATCATTGCCTTCCTTTTTATCTATGTGTTCCGCTCCCCCCTCCCGATTGTAGTCTCGGTCGCGGCGGCCTGTCTTTCTATCCTCTCCGCCGTAACAGCGGTGCTGCTTTTTTTCCGGGAAGTTCATGTCCTGTCCTTTGTTTTTGGTACCACGCTTATCGGGACCTGTGTCGATTATTCCATCCACCACTTTGTCCACTGGAAGGGAAACCCGCTCATCAAATCGGGGCCTGAAATACGGCGGTTTATTATAAAGGGGATACTGTTAAGCTTTATCTCTACCGAAGTTTGTTTTATCGCCCTTTTTTTCGCGCCTTTTATTATCCTTAAACAATTCGCGGTTTTTTCTTTTATAGGCCTTTTAAGTTCTTTTTTATCCGTAAGCTTTGTCTACCCGCTCATCGCCCTTCCGCCCGAAAGCCGGCGCGTGCTGCCCCTCCCCGGCGGAACCGCGCGGCCCGGCGCTTCCCGGCCTGCCGGGGAAAGCGGCTCCGGCTTTTCCCGGCGGAAAGCTTCCGCGCTCCGCAAGGCGCTCCTCGCGCTTATCTTTGCCGCCAGCCTGGTACTGCTTGCGGCAAACCGGGACAAGCTGCGGGTGGAGAACGATATCCGGGGCCTTTATACCATGACCGGGGAGCTGATGGAATCGGAAAGAATAGCCGCTGGGGCGCTCAACCTCGGTTCCGCAGGCTGGTATTTTATCGTTGCCGGCTCCTCGCCCGAAGAAGTTCTGCAAAACGAGGAAGCTCTCCGCGTCAGGCTGGACAACGGGATTAAGGCGGGGATTCTGAAATCGTACCTGGCCTCGTCCCTGTTTGTGCCTTCGCGGAAAACGCAGGAACTGAACTACGAAGCATCCCGGAATCTGATGCCCCTGGCGGATAGCCAGTTTGCCGCGCTTGGCTTTCCCTTGGATTCCGCCGAAACGTTCCGCCGGGATTTTGAGGCCGCGCGGGGCAGCTATGTCTTGCCGCCCGGCCCTGCCGCTCCCGAAACGGGCGAAGGCGCTTCCGGCGGCGGAAACATTCCCGCGTATCTTATGGAGCTTGTTTCCAATGTGTGGATAGGCGAGACCGGCGGCGCTTATTATTCCTGCGTGCTTCCCCTGCACGCCCGTGACGAGGCCGCCTTCCGCGCCATTGCCGAAGAAACGGAAAATGTGTTTTTTATGAACAAGGTCAGGGATATTGGGGATGAGCTTGACAAACTTACGCGGATTATGCTGTTCCTCTTTCTGGGCGCTTACCTTTTTATTGCGCTGATAGTAAAACGCTTTTATTCCTGGGTAAAAACCCTGCGTATATGCCTTGTCCCCTTCCTCCTCGTCCTGGTGACAATCACGATGCTCGCGTGTCTTGATATTCCCCTGGGTTTTTTCCCTGTAGTAGGTTTAATACTGGTATTCGGCCTGGGCCTTGACTATATGTTCTACATCACCGAAAACGAAACCAAGGGCCGCCCGTCTTTTCTGACGATCGTGGCGATCTTTCTCTCATTCGCCACCACCGCCCTGTCTTTCGGCGCGCTGGCCCTGAGTTCCTTTGTGCCGGTCCGCATATTCGGCCTTACCGTTTTTACCGGCCTTAGCGCCGCCTGGACCGCCGCCATGCTGCTGAGCAATGGGAAAAAGGAACCGGAATGAGGGCGGGGCAGTTTCAACACATGATTCTTCAACCACAAAAATCCGGCAAATTATCCTTAATTTGACGGATTTTTTTCCTTTATTTTCCCTTGTAGCCGACGATTCTCTATTTTACTGACCAGTGAAAGGACACCGGAAAATTACAGCGAGGGGTGGCCGGGGGAAAAGCGCCCTCCGTAAGGAGGGACTTTTACCCCCGGACAGGACCCCTGAAAAATTTCTGCGGTGTCCTGTTGCTTTTTGCCGGGCAAACTGAGAATTGCTCGGCGGGGCTGCCGCCTTTTTAGAAATGTTCGAAAGTCAGGTATAATGCTGCCTTTTGTACGGATTGCGCCTGCTGCGCAGGTAACTCTGGTAGGCGGCGCTGCTTTCGTAATAACCGTCCAGGCCCTTGAACGAGGAAGATTCGTCACAGCGATAGAGTTCCAGCAGCGCGGGGAAAAGGCCGGATTCCAAAACTTCCGCTGTTTTTGAAAGGGGAAGCCGGGGAAGGGCGGCGGGGAGCATGTGGTTCTTTACCAGATAGCATACATCCCTGATGGTCTTGTCCGAAAAACCCAGGCGTTCCAGAAATCTTCCGGCCAGGCGGGCGCCCAGTTCGGCATGGCCGTCAAAGCGGCGCTGCCTGGAAGATTCGGAGAGAGGCTTTCCCACATCGTGAAGCAGGAGCCCCAGGGAAAGGACGAGATCGTACTTTTTCCGGTAGCGGAAAGTTTCCAGGGTATGTTTCCAGACATTGCCTTCTGGGTGGTACTCTTTGGAATGATCGACATTATCCAGGGCCGCCAGCTCCGGCCAGAACTGTTCCACAAATCCCGCCTCTTTGAGCAGTTCCAGGCCCAGATCCGGCCGGGGGGAAAGCATGAGGCTTGCGAGCAAAAGCTGCTGGGCCTCCGCGCAGGGCGGAAAACCTTCCGCGAGATTGCCCACTGTCCGGGAAATTTCCCGGATCATGCGCGCTTCGCCGGGCTGGTCTCCGGGGCGGGCATAGCGGGCTAAGATCAGGGACCCTTCCGTAAGCGCCCGGCAGCGGCCTGAAGAGGGGCTGATCTCTTTCCACCAGCGATCCATCATCATACCTGCCGCGCCTGTCTGCCCGTAACTGTCCGGGGCTTTTCCGTCCCGCAGTTCGCGCAGGAGGGGGTATAATCCCAGCGGGTCCCAGAATCGTCCTGTTGCCGCGTCCCGGAAAAATGAGAGCAGCCTGTACGCGGGTTGTTTTTCCCCGTTCCGGGAAAAACCCGAATCGCGCTCGTCATCGAGGCAGTGAAAGTACCAGCGTTTTCCGCCCTGGTCCGCCGCGGCGTCGGCAATGCCTGTTCCGGGAAAACGGAGGTTTTCAAAGAACCGGGCAAGATCGGAAATGTCGGCGCTGGTTTCCGCCCAGACGAAGGGAAGCGGGCTATGCCCCCAGTAAAAGTCCAGGGCGCTGAACGCCCGGAGTTTTAACGAGTACCCGTTATTGGCGAGGGTTTCAAAAACTGCCGGTTCGGCCGGGGCCGGCCTGGTTTCCATGAAACTTCCTTTATATACTGATATATACCGAAAGCGCCGTCCGGCGCTGTGCGGGGGGGTAGGCCGGGACCTTGGCCCGGCCGCAGGGGGGCCGGACAGCGATCAAAACCCGCAGGGTTTTGCCCCGCCTTCTGGTAACAGGCCCCCCCTTATTGAAGTTTTGGGGAAGCCTTATTCGCCCGGAAATAACTTTTCCGGCATACCGGTAAATTCCAGTGTCTCAAGCGGCAGGATGGGCATAACCCTGCCGTTCATAGAAAGGCGGTATTTTAGCCCTTCGAAAAGGCCGGTTTTTCCCGGAATCTTCCCCGCCGGTATGAACGCGGAAAGATACCTGGCTATAAAAGTTTCCATAAAGCCGGGCCTGGGATATTCATTGTAAACTATTTTCGCGTTTTCGTGAATGCCCGCGAGTTCCCGGGCGATTTCAAGCGCCTCGGTCAGACCGCCCAGGCTGTCCGCGAGGCTGTTGTCACGCGCGGCGATTCCCGAATAAACCCTTCCCTGGGCAAGCTTTTCCATATCTTCAAAAGGCATGTTCCGCCCGCTCGCGGCTTTCCCTACAAAGTCATGATAGGTATCCAGGATTAGCTGCCGGTAGCGCTTTTCCTCCGCGGCGTTCAGATTCCGGGACGGTATGATTATCCCGGAACCCAAATCGGCGTGATCGCCCCGCTTGAGCAAGTCTATCGTTATTCCCAATTTATTGTACAGTCCGTTATCGTAGAACCAGCCGGCAATGACCCCGATGGAACCGGTAAGGGTAAACGGGGAGGCTACGATATGGTCTGCGTACATGGAAGCCCAATAGCCCCCGGACGCGGCTACCGGCCCCATGGAAACAACTACGGGCTTGTAGTACCGCGCGTCCCTGATCGCCTCCGCCAGATAATCCGCTGCTTCCGCGCTGCCGCCGGGGGAATTGATCCGCACTACAATGGCCCTGATCCGCCGTTTGGCCGCAAGTTCCCCGATAAGGGAGGCCAGATTGCGGGTACCCATGCCCCGGTCAAGATCGGTCTCCCCGTTCGCGTACACAACCGCTATTTCCCTGGAAAAAAGAGATCCCCTTCGTACACGGTAGTTCGGATACCCGCCGGTCAGGCTTGCCCTGGAGTCGCCCCAATGAACAAAATTATCAATATCGCGGCCTTCCAGTTCCTGCGCCGCCTCAATAACTGCGGCCCCCCTTCCGATGGCGTCGATAAGCCCCCCGGCCTTTGCTCCCTGGGCGGAGTAGAGAAATTCCTGGTTCAGAATGGTGTTAAATTCGGCTTCCGTCCATGACCGGGCTTTCATTACTGTTTCTTTGGTAAGGTTGAAGATATCGTCCAGGTAAATGCCGTACTGTCTGCGGTCCGCGTTCGAGAGCGCGGAGCGGGTATAGGATTCCATGGCGGACTTGTAGTTAAAATAACGGAGTTCCTGTACCCCGACGCCGATTTTTTCCAGGGTCGAACGGTAGTACCCCCTGCCGTATACATAGCCGGTAAAGGTCAGGGTCCCCAGATTGTCCATGACAATTTTGTCCGCTGCCGAGGCCAGGCAGTAGAGGTCAATATCCGCCGTGTCGAAAAACACGATCAGTTTTTTCCCCGACGCCTTAAAAGTTTCAAGGGCGTTCCGCAATTCCCAAAGGGCGGTCCTGTCCGCGCTGAAGCCGGAAGTGTTAAGAATTATGCCCCGGATATTCCTGTCTTCCCCGGCCCTTTTGATAACTTGCAGAATTTTGAGGAGGGAAGGCTGGTCCGGGGAAGGAAGAAAGTAGCCGGCCTGCTGGTTGTAAAGCGACAGTTCCAGATACCGGACCTTCGGAGTCCGGCCGGGAACCTGTATAACCGCGGGTTTGCTGTCCTGGGATTCGGCAGCGGAATCAACCCCTGCGGCAGCGCTGTCGGTGCCGGCGGAGATTACCGGCCCCAGCAGCAAAATGAAAATAAAAAGAAAAACCATTCCGCTCGCGCCTCTCTTGTGTTTCATTGTGCCTGCCGCCTGCCGCGCGGAGGCTCATTTTTTCTTTTTTTCGTTCCGGCCCTTTGGTTTGGCCCGCGCTTCCTTTGTACCGGTGTTTTCTTTGCCGGCGATCGATTTGCCGGTGTTTGTCCTGGCGTTATCCGCCTTGCCGGGTCTGGCGGCAGCGCCGCCGGGCTTTTTTGCCTTTGATGCCAAAGAGTCGATAAGCCGGTCCAGCTTGTACTGGGAAGCGGCTTCGGCCCTGCGGAACTGTTCCGCGGCAGCGGCAATGGTTTTCGCCTGGGCCTGGCCGTACTCCAGCAGCGCGAACAGGGGGACGTAGAACAGGGCTTCTTCAAAGGCTTCCTTGTTGAACCAGAACGTGTTTTCAAAGAAGTTGACCTTCAGGATTGCGCGGAAGTCGTCGGCAGCGTAATTTTCCAGCGCCAGAGCCAGCGCCGGGGGGACAAGTTCCTGCGGGGAGGCCGTCTTTACCGCCGCGCCGGTCCGGGCCAGGACCGCCTTCATGATCTCTATGACCCGCCACGCTTCGCCTCCGGGAATGCCAAGCCCCTCAAAAGCCTCGCGCAGCTTGCGGTCCAGGCCCCAGAATTCCGCAAGATTCCCCGCGCCGCCGCCCGCGCCCTTTCCAAGCACGGCACGGAGCAGCCTAAGCAGGCCATAGCCGAGGCCGAAGATCGCGATGGCGGGCCTCGCGGAAACGGCTTCCGAGATGGAATGGAGGAATTTTGCCGCCGCGGCATCTTCCGGGCCGGCGCTTTTGCCGTCCGGCACAGTTTTGGGCGCGGGTCTGACAGCGGCCCTGGCCTGTTTCGCATCCGGTTTCTTTTCTCCCTTTCCCAGCGTTAAAAGCGCTTCCAGATAAACGATAAAATCCTTTACCGCGTGCTGGATTGCCCTGCTGTCAGGCGCCGGCGCGGCAGCCTTGCGGGCCGCCTGATCCTTTGCCAAAATCGCGGGGAAAGGTTCGTACCGCCCGTCCGCGCCGTCAAGAAATTTAAACGCAAGGGCGATAAAAGTTTCGGCGGGCTTTTCAAAGGATTCGGCAAAAACAGCGGCTTCCTTTTTCCGCGCCGAATCCGCGGTAACCAGCGCGGTCAGTTCGGCGAATCTTCCGTGGGTAAAGCACTCGGCAAGGGGCGCGTAGAGTTCTCCCAGGAAAATATCTTTAAGCGCCGTGTCCAGGTCCCACACCCCCCTGCCGTCGAGTTCCGCGTTAAGCTTGGACCAGCGGGCGTCCCAGCGGTATTCCGCGGAGCCGGGGGCGCTGTCCGCCACTTCGTGGATATCCAGAAACACCTGGGCCTGGTAGCCGTTAAGGGAAACAAAAAGCCCCCGTTCGGCGATTTCCTTTGAAGAGCGGATAAACCAGCGGTTCTGCCGCTGTTCCCTGAGCAGGGCAAAGCAGCGGTCGTCCCCCCGGAGGCCAAGCGTCTGGCAGAGGCTGTCGCGGCGGGAACTGCCGTCTTTTTGGGGAATGTTCGCCGCCCCCTCGCGTATCCAGCCCGTGGCCGGAGAGTAGGCGTTGTTGTAGAGGACCAGGGACCGCTCGTTTCCTGCATGGTTGGTGTAGGCAAACACATTCTCGTTTACGCTGCCGTTTGAATCCCAAAGGTCGAAAAGGCAGAAACCGGCGCTCCCCGAAAAGAGGTAACGCTTCTTCATCAGAGGGAAAATTTCCCGCTCGTGCCGCTCCACAAAACCCAGGTCGGGCTTTTCGTCTCTGTAGGAGCGGCGGTATTCCATCCCGTACTTTTCCTCAAAGCCTTCGATTTGCCCGTGGCCGAACATAGGAAGCCCCGGCATAGTTACAAGCAGCGTGCAGATGCCGAAGTACTTGTCCCCCTTGCCGAACTGGGCCGCCGCGGTTTCCTCGTCGGGGTTGTTCATAAAATTGACAAAACGCTTAAGCACTTCCGGATCAAATTCAAGGGTATTTTTGATAGTGTCCCGGTATTTTGAATTTTCTTCTTTTTTAAGCATGTTCATAAAGGCCGAATTGTACACCCGGTGCATCCCCAGGGTGCGGACAAAGTAGCCTTCCATCATCCAGAACGCTTCCGCCAGGAGCAGGGTATTCGGCGCTTCCACCGCGCAGCGATCCACCACTTCCCGCCAGAATTCGTTGGGAATGCGGCGGTTGAATTCCTCGGCGGAAATCGCGTACTCGGAACGGCTCGCAATGTCCCCGCCCCTGCCCGGCTCCGGGTACCAGAGCCGCTGGATGTGGCGCTTGGCAAGGGTCATAGCCGCGTCAAAGCGGACAATGGGGAACTGTTTGCACACCCCGATAATCGTCTGAATAACCGCTTCCCGCGCCTCCTCGTTGAGAAAATCGATCTGGGCGGTATCGTTCCAGGGCATGGAAGTCCCGTCGTTCCCGTGGTAGATATAACGGGTTTCGCCGGTGCGGTTGTCGATGCGTTTAAAAACCACCGCGCAGTCGCTGCGGTCAAAATAGTGTTCCTCTATCTGGACGGTAATATCGTCCCTGCCCGAGAGATTTCCGCAGTTGTAGTTGTAGGCCGGAAAGGGCGTATAGGGAAGCTGCAAAAAACGGTCCGGGTGTTCCACAATCCAGCGGCTGTCAATACCCGTGTGGTTGGGTACCATGTCCGAACCCAGCCTGATCCCCCGGCGGTAGCAGCGTTCCCGCAGATTCGCCAGAGCCGCCCAGCCGCCCAGTTCCCCGGCAATATCGTAGTCGTAGAGGCTGTACGCGCTTGCCGCCGCCTCCGGGTTCCCGGTCCACTGCTTGATAATACGGGAAGCGTTGCTCCGCTCCCAAAGCCCGATGAGCCAGAGCCCGGTAAAGCCCCGGTGCGCCAGCTCGTCAAGTTCCTCGTCGGGAATCTGATCCAGCCGGGTAATCTCCCTGCCGTATTTTTTGGAAACCTGGAAAAGCCAGACCAGGGTGCTTTTTGCCACCAGCACCGTGTTCGGCATCCAGTCCTGATCCGGGCTGAACCGCTCGTATTCGTCAAGCCCGCCGAAAGTCAGCGCCTCAGACGGGCCTGGGCCGAAGAACGAGGGTTTTTCTTCTTCCTTGATCACGTCCAGCCCCATCAGTATACGCGAAAGGAATTTCCCCAGGAGGAGGCCCCATTTCCTGCGCATAAAGTCAAGCTGCCCGGTAAGAGAATCCGGGGACGCCAGGGCGGGGGCGCGAAGCAGGTCCCAGAGGTTTTGCCCGTCAGGGCCGAAGGGCGGCATCTCCGCCAGATGCGCGCGGAGCAGTTCCAGGGCCTCGTTATAAACCGTTTCAACCTCAAGGCTCCGGTCGTCAAACATAAAAAGAAAAGGCCTGAAAGCCGGATTGAGGTTTGCCAGCGCCAGGAGCATAATCTCCTCGAGCGCCAGAGATCCGTTGCTCTCCCCCTCGTCGCTCCCTTTAAGGTAATCGCCGACCGAAACCTTGCCCGCGTATACATCCCTGGGCGGGAACAGGCCGGAAAAAGTCTCCAGCAGCACCCTGACCTTGTCGGACCCCAGCTGGGACCCAAGCCGTCCGAGCGCGGTCTCGAACACGTCGCTTTGAACCTGCTCCCGGTAAAGGGCCACCATATAGTGAAGTATCTCGTCGATAAGCCCCATAGCGTTGAGCTGCCCGGCCTTCAGCATTTTTTCCGGGCTTTGTGGGTCTGTTTTAGCGTTGATCTTCCGGGTTAAATTCCGCGCTTCCCGGATATTCGCCAGCACCACGTTCCCCCGCAGGGAAAAAATCCCGTGTTCCAGCCCGTATTCTTCCCGGACATCGCGGCGGATGTGAAATTCCCGCAGGGCCATACAAGCGTCCGCCCGAAACCCGGTCCCCCGTACCGTCCGCATCCAGTCATTCTTCAAAAAAAGCGGTATCCGCAAAGATTCCATGCTTACACCTCCGTATGGAAGACTGTTTCAAGTATAATGAATAGCCGGTATTTTTTCCATTTTTTACCCATATAGTATAGGATTCTGAATTTGGGCGCATCCGTGCGCCAACCTGCCCGCAGGGCAGGACGGCCCCCGGACCGGGCTTTACGCTTGTATCTTTTTTGCCTCCGGCAAAAAAGGATACCGCTTCAATCCCTTGCGCGGGGCTTCGCCGCCAACCTGCCGCCCTGTCCGGCAAAGCCGGAATACGCTTAACAGAGAGCTTTTTTTGTGATATATTTTTGACAATAATGAACCTTAGTATCAATAAGCACCGTAATAAACTTCAAAATATTATCCCAAGCTCTGTTTCCTGTAGTTCGACACGCACAAAACCTACAGGTGCTACACATTGTGGTTGTTGTTCACAATGTATTGAACGGCGATTTGCTATTTATTCTGAAAATCTTGATGCCATTTCAGATATATATGAATCTGACTTTATCAATTTCATGCCGAATAATGAAACAAAACAACGCCTCTATAATTTCCTGAATTTTTCAGCATCAATACTTAGCAAAACAAAAGAAGAATTTATCGAAAAATATTTTAGTGAAATAGATGATATTATTGATTATTTTCCAGGCACTAATCCTGATGATAAAGTAGATATTTTATTTAACTTCTTTTACAAAAATAGTGTAACTATTTTTTCTGCTTTACCAAAGATGCGATCAAAATATGAGAATTTGCTTAAAGCAGTGCCTGAAAATTCTTTGCTTGAAATAATTGCTAAGAGCGAATATCTTCACTCACCAGTATATGCCCGTGTTTCTGAAATTGATAAAATTTTGTTGAATGTAATTCCCAAAATGTTTCATCCTGAAAAACCAAAAAATGAGTTCGATTTGAATGCCAAAATTCAAGTCCTCTTATCTGGATATGGAAAATTCGATAGAGAATATCCCGGACTGCTTTTTGGTATTACAAACTATATAGCAGATCATTCGCAGGATAATTTAATTATTGAAGCAAAATATATACGTAAAGGGACAACTCCCAGTAAAGCAACTGAAGGTATTGCTGCTGATATTACTAAAATTCAAAGTGCATATGGAGTTTATTTTATTGTATACGATCCAGACAGAGCAATAATTGACGATGAGTTGTTTATAAAAAGCTTTGAAGAAAAAAGAAGAGATTGCTATGTTAAAATTTATAGGTAATAGGATCCTCTAATGGAAAGGAGAGATATGCCCCATGACCCTTGACCGCACCCAGCGAAACTTTATCGCCGAAATCAAAGAAAAAATCCGCCTTGCCCAATACGAGGCGCTCAAGGCGGTTAATACTAATCTCATTAAGCTCTATTGGGACATAGGCTGTAATATTTCCGAAAGGCAGAGTGAAAGCTGGGGGCAGGCAATTGTGCCGGTTCTTTCCGGAGAGTTGCAGAAAGAATTCCCCGGTGTCAGCGGGTTTTCGGAACGCAATTTATGGCTTATGGCTCAATTCTATACAGAGTATCACAATGTTGAATTTCTGCAGCCATTGGTTGCAGAAATAAGCTGGACAAAGCATATTGCCATACTTAACAAATGCAAGGATAATCAGGAGCGGCGGTTTTATATTTTGGCGGTAAAGAAATTCGGCTGGTCGAAAAATGTCCTCATCCATCAAATAGAAAACAAAACCTATGAAAAGTATCTTTTGGGGCAGACCAATTTTGATGAAACCCTGCCGGACACTATCAGAAAACAGGCGGTTTTGGCGGTAAAGGATGAATACACTTTCGACTTTATGGACCTGGCGGATGAACATTCCGAGCGGCAGCTTGAATCGGCGTTGGTGAATAATGTGCGTTCTTTTCTGCTTGAAATGGGGCCGCAGTTTACGTTTATCGGCAACCAGTTCAAACTATCAATCGATGACAAGGAATACTTCATTGACCTCTTGCTATATCACCGGGAATTGCGGTGTCTGGTAGCCATCGAATTAAAAATCGGCGAATTCCAGCCGGAGTACAAGGGTAAAATGGAATTTTATCTCTCCCTCCTGAACGACAAGGTAAAACTTCCCCACGAAAATGACGCTATCGGCATTATCATCTGTAAAGAAAAGAACCGGACAATTGTCGAGTATTCCCTGA
>JAIRZS010000140.1 GCA_031267115.1 Treponema sp. | reverse complement strand
GGAAGAGCATATAGCTCAGCGAAACTTTTTTCAGAGGAACCGGATGCCTTAATTGGGCACGTCCGGGTCTGTGGGGGTTCCGGGTGGGTGACCACCCGGTTCTACCCGGCCACCAAATTTATGGATAAATTTTTATCGAGAAAAACGGTGCCTGGTACCTTTCAGCCGGCGGCAGGGGGCGCGGTACAAGCGCCCCGTCAAGGGGCGTTACCCAACAAATACCGTACACGCCCGACGCCCAAAAAAGGCGGCTGTACACCATAAAGGCGCGAAGGCTTTAGCCTGAGCAGCGCGCCGCGGACGCCGCTGTTTCTATTGCTATCCGCCAACGGCGGATAGATGGAGTTTGCCGCAGGCAAACTCCGAGGCAAAAAATCGCCACGGAGGGCGATTTTTTGTCCGCGCAAGGGATTGGAGGGGTTTAGCCACGGCGTGGAGCGCCGGGGCCGGAGCGGGGCCGCTAGGGCGGACACGCGCAGCCCCGCAAAGCCCGGTCCGTGCGCCGCAGGCGCACGGATGCGCCCAAATAGTACATAAAAACAGGTCTCATTAATTGCTAAAAAAAGCCCGGTATCCTGCTTGACTATATAAATTTTTATCTGTATAATTTTATGGATATAAATTTATATAAACGGCAGACGTACATCAGGAGGGCCGGAAATGGCGGCAAAGACGTTTAAGAGGGGCCTGCTTTTACCGGGCAGGAAACATGCTACCGAGGGAAAACCTGCGGAGGCTGCTCCCGCGCCGAAACAGGCGGTTATTCCGCTAAACCAGCATTTTGGGGCTCCGAATAAGCCTTTGGTGGCGGTGGGAGACCGGGTGAAGCGGGGCCAGAAGATTGCCGACGCGATTGTCCCCGGCCCGCTGACTGTACCGGTTCACGCTTCTATTGCGGGTGTGGTGAAAAAAATCGAAGCCCGGAGCCTGGCGAACAATACGGACGGGCTTTGCGTTGTTATCGAAGCCGGCGCGGACGAGACCGATTTTATGCCCCCGCTGGATATCGACCGCTGTACAAGAGAGGAAGCGCTTGGCCGGATACGGGAAGCGGGGATTATCGGCATGGGGGGGGCGGGATTCCCAACGCATATTAAGCTGTCGCCCCCGAAAAACAAGCCTATTGACGTGGTTATTGCCGACGGCGCCGAATGCGAGCCTTACCTTACTACCGACGAAGCCCTTATCTGCAAGAAAACCTTGTCGCTGGTCCGGGGGCTTGCTATTGTGATGAAAATTACCGGGGTAAGCCGGGCTATTATCGGCATGGAAGACAACAAGGCGCCGCTTATCCCCAGGCTTGAGAAGGCTATTGCCGAGATACCGCATCCGGGGACTATCGAGGTGGGGCTCTGTAAGACCCGCTACCCCCAGGGGGGCGAAAAAATGCTTATTACCGCCTTGACCGGCAGGGAAGTGCCTTCGGGCGGGCTTCCTATGGATGTGGGGTGTATTGTCTCGAATGTGGGGACCCTGTCGGCGATTGCCGAGGCTTTTTCCCTGGGCAAACCCCTGATCGAGCGGGGGCTTACCGTATCGGGCGGGGCGTGCAGGACGCCGAAAAACATACAGGCCGCTGTCGGGACCCTGGTAAGCGATCTGATTCCGGATTTTATCGACGTTGATTACGGAAAGCTGCGGAAGATTCTCTTTGGCGGCCCCATGATGGGAAGCGCGGTGTCTTCTATGGCGATTCCTGTCCAGAAAAATACCTCCGGCGTTATCCTGATGACTGAAGAGGAAACTTACACGACGGCGGAGGGGCCCTGTATCCGCTGCGGCCGCTGTATCCGGAACTGTTCCTGCAAGCTTTCCCCGGTACTGATGAACAATGCCCTGGAAGCGGGGGATCTTGACGAGGCGGTCTGGGCGGGGCTTGCGGATTGTATCGAGTGCGGCGCCTGTACCTATGTATGCCCGGCCCGGATCCGGCTGGTACAGCGTTTCAGGATCGGAAAGGACCGGCTGCGCGCGAGGCAGGCCGCCGAAAAAGCCCGCGAAAGGGCGTCTGAAACGGCGGCCCGGCCTGCCGGGGCGCTGGCCCAGGCCGCCAAAGCGGCGGTTGCGACCGTTCTATGACCGTATGACCGCGGAAAAAAGCTAAGGAGAATTATACATGGCAGAAAACGCGCGTCCCGTGCTGCTTCAGTCCAGCCCGCATATTGTCTCGCCGGTGAATGCCCGCGCCCTGATGGGACACGTACTCATCTCCCTGGCGCCGGCCTCGATTTTCGGCGTGGTTATCTTCGGCATTCCCGCGCTGGCGAATATCCTTGTCGCCGTGGCTACCGCTGTCGCGGCGGAAGCGCTGTTCCGGCTTGCCGCAAAACAGGATAACCGGATGGGCGATCTTTCGGCGATAGTAACCGGATTGCTTCTGGCGCTGGTTATCCCCCCGACAACCCCGTTATGGATGACCGCCCTAGGTTCCGTGTTCGCCATTATTGTGGCAAAGGAATTTTTCGGAGGGCTGGGGGCGAATGTGTTTAACCCCGCCCTTATCGGCCGGGCTTTCCTCCTGATGAGTTTTCCCGCGGCGCTTACAACCTGGGCCAGGCCCTCGTCTATTTTGGGTGCGGGCGCGGACAGCGTTACCGGCCCTACGCCCCTGTACTTCCTGAAACTTGGCGGGGGTGTAGGCGATGTGGGGGCGAATTTTGCCGCCCTGGGGCTTTCGGCCTCGCCGGATTATTGGTCCACCATTAAGACCCTTTTCTGGGGAAACCACGGGGGATCTACCGGGGAGACATCGATTCTGCTGATACTTGCCGGGGGCATCTACCTCCTGCTCACCAAAACCATTGACTGGCGGGCGCCCGCGGCCATGATTGCGGGCGCTGTCCTTGCCGCGCTGCCGGCGGGGCTGGACCCGCTTTTCGCGGTACTGAGCGGCGGCCTCCTTTTCGGCGCGGTGTTTATGGCTACCGATTATGTGTCCGCGCCGGTTACCCCGTTGGGGAAGCTGATCTTCGGCTTTGGCGCGGGGATTATCACGGTGCTTATACGCAAGTGGGGGGCCTATCCCGAAGGGGTGACTTACGGAATTCTTATTATGAACGCGCTTACGCCTTTCCTGAACCGGTTCTTGCAGAGAAAGTACGGCTTTGTACCGAAGAAGAAGGGGGCCGGTAAATGAAAACAGGGGCGATGCTGAAATTAGGGCTGGTGCTGGCCGCCTTCGCCACCGGGGCCTGCGTGGTTCTGGCGCTGGTATATACCGCTACGGCGGATGTTATCAAGCGGCGGGCGGAAGCGAATCTGGAGGCGACCTTGAAAGAAATATTTCCCGATGCCGACGGTTTTACCGAAATTACCGGAAGCATCCGGAGTCAGCAGGACACGATAAGCTTTGGCAGCGAATACGCGATACGCCGGGGAGACGAGCTTCTGGGGGCCGCTATCCAGGCTTCCGGGCCGAGTTACGGCGGGCTTATCACGGTCCTTATCGGAGTCGGAATAGACGGCAGGATAAACGGGGCAAAGATACTGGAACATTCCGACACGCCGGGACTCGGGGCAAACGCGGCGTATCCGGGATATTTCGTAAATAAAGAGTCGCATGTTACTTTTTACGGCCAATTTACCGGGAAATCGGTGAACGATCCGTTTGAGGTGAATGGCGATGTGGTTGCGGTTACCGCCGCCACCATCACAAGCCGGGCTGTGGCGGATGTTATCAAAACAGCCGGAACCGCTGTTTTAGCCTGGCTTGCCGCGCAGGGGGACATTCTCTCCGGCAGGACGGCCATCACAGAAGGGGCGGCGCAATGAGGCGGTACTTTAGGATATTCACCAACGGCCTTATCCGGGAAAACCCCCTTCTGGTGCTGATGATAGGCCTCTGCTCGTCTCTGGCGGTTACCACTGCGGTGTCTAACGGCATCGGCATGGGCCTTTCCATGACCTTTGTACTCCTCATGTCGGAAATCGTGATCAGCCTTTTCCGGAAACTCATTCCCGAATCGGCGCGTATACCGATATTCATTATTATTATCGCCGCATTTACCACGGTGATAGATTACCTGCTTAAGGCGTATTTTCCGGAACTGTCAAAGGCTATGGGGGTATTTATCCCCCTTATCGTCGTAAACTGCATTATCATGGGGCGGGTCGAGGGCTTTGCCTCGAAAAATTCCCCGCCCGAGGCTGCCTTTGACGCCCTGGGCATGGGTATAGGTTACACGGCGGTGCTTACCGGCATAGCGACGATAAGGGAAATTCTGGGTTCCGGTACTTTTCTGGGTTTCAGGATACTGCCGGAAAACTTTCCGCAGCTGCTGTTTTTTATCTTACCCCCCGGGGGGTTCTTTGTATTCGGCCTCTACATAGCCGCGGACCTGGCTGTCAAAGCCCGCCTCAAGCCGCTGGAGACCGGCCCGGAGGGCGGATCGGGCGGGGACCGCGGCGGGCATCATTCCCACGGACAGGCAAACTGATGTTAAATAGTTGCGTTAAATTGGGGTTATTATGAATCTGTTTAAGATATTTATTTCGGCGTTCCTGATCAACAACGTAATCTTAATGCGCTTCCTCGCGCTCTGCCCTTTTATCGGGATGAGCGACAATGAGGACAAGGCTGTCGGCATGGGTTTCGCGGTTACCTTTGTTACCGTGCTGGCCACCTGCGTTACCTGGCCTATTTACAAATTCATCCTTGAACCGCTGGGGCTGGTATTCCTCCAGCTCCTGGTTTTTATTCTGGTAATCGCGGCTCTGGTACAGCTTGTCGAATTCTACCTGAAGAAATCCGCCCCGGCGCTCTACAGTTCCATGGGGATATACCTGGCCCTGATTACCACAAACTGCGCCATCCTCGCGGTAACGCTGGACGTTATTTCCAACGGCTACAATTTTATTGAATCGGTGGTGTTCGCGGCGGGGGTCGCCCTGGGCTTCCTGCTTTCGCTGCTGCTTCTCGCCGGGATACGCAGGCGGATACGGATCAGCCCCATTCCCAAATTTTTAAAGGGCGCGCCAATACTGTTTATTTCCGCGGCGCTTCTGTCTATGGCGTTTATGGGCTTTTCGGGTCTGGTAAAATGATGGTAACTATTCAGTCTGTCATTTGGGCCTGTTCCAAACCCCCGGTAATAAGCCCGGGAGGGAGAAGCCTCCCCCTGCGGCCGGGCCAAGGTCCCGGCCTACCCCCTCTGCGGGGGGTTCCGCCCCCCGCAACGCCCCCCGCCGCCGGATATGGCAAAAGTCTTGGCAAGACTTTTGCGGAATGGGGGCTTTAGCCCCCGGCTGAATTTTACAAATGATGGTATATGCGCGGCCGGCAGGCCGCGCAATGCAGAGGTTATCATGAGTGTAGTTTTAATTACCGCTGTTTTTGCCGCGCTGCTTGCGCTGATTTTGGGCATTGCCCTGGGCTTTTTCCGGGAATTTTTCGCCGTTGAACAGGACCCCCTTGCGGCCCTGATCAGGGAAGCGCTTCCCGGCGCCAATTGCGGCGCCTGCGGTTTTCCCGGCTGTGACGGTTACGCCCGGGCGATAGCCTCGGGGCAGGCGGGTACCGGCAGCTGTTCCGTCGGCGGCAAGGCTGTGGCGGAAAAAATTGCCGCCCTCCTGGGTACGGATGCGGAGGCTGTAGAACCGGTAATAATGGTACTCGCGTGCCAGGGATCCGGGGAACACGCGCCCCTCAAGGGCGAGTATACGGGGATTCCAAGCTGCCGGGGGGCGAAGCTTTCCGCCGGGGGTACCAAGCTCTGCGCCTGGGGCTGCCTTGGCTTTGGCGACTGCGCGGCGGTCTGCAAATTCGGCGCGCTTTCCATGGGGGAAGACGGCCTTCCCCGAATCGACAGGGAAAAGTGTACCGGCTGCAAACTCTGCGCCGCCGAGTGCCCGCAGAAGCTGCTGCTGGAAACGCCGAAGAACCAGGAAGGGGCTATGGCGCGTTGTTCCAACCGCAATCCGGTAAAGTCCATGGTGATCAAAACCTGCAAAAGAGGCTGTATTAAATGCGAGCTTTGTGTTAAAAATTGTCCGGAACAGTGTATAGTTATGGATGACGGGATACCCAGGGTGGATTACGGTAAATGCACCGCCTGCGGTATTTGCGCGGAAAAATGCCCCACAAAGGTGATAAGCCTCCGCGCGGTATCTTGAGCGCCGCATTTTGACCGGGGTTTTTCCCCGCGCAGGCGGGCCCCTGGCAGCCTGTTGCACTTGTGGATTTTTTGCATATTCATGCAAAAAATCCCGATTATCCGGCGTGCTTTCGGAGTTTGTAAGGTATAGAAATTCACTTTCGTGAATTTTTATACGGTTTTATGCGCGAAGCGCAACAAACTCCTGGGTATAGTCCCTTCCAAATGAACCTAACAGGAAAAAAGCTGCATGAACGATTCCAATTATATTTATACAGCCCTGGCTGATATAGCGGGGCTTTCGCTGTTTGCGGCAGTCCGGGAGAGTCCCGTATTGGCCGCCCTGCGCGATCTTCTGGAAGACATATCCGAGGAAAAAACCGAGGATGATCCCTTTTCCCTTCCCGACACAGAACAGGATATAATTTCCGACTGGGCGGCTTTTACCTCCGCTTTTATCCAAAGCCTGTGGCAGAGCGGGGGGGATTATTCGTTTTATCTGACCGTCGCCCGGCTCGCCCTTGCCGATGACAACCCTTATACCCACGCGGCGGAAAAGCGGCAGAGCATCCCCCCGGTACTGAACGCGGTGGCCAGAACCGACCTTTCCCGGCTCGGGCGGATTGCCTCGTTCGAGATTCACAGCATGGGTTTTCATATTGCGGAAGCGCTGCGAAAATTCGGCCTTGAGGCGGGCGCCCAAAGTATTGAGGAAGAATCGCGGGTATTTTACGCGGAAGGGAAAAAAATCCTGGCGGAAGGGAAAGATCCCCTGCTCGCCATTTTCCCGGAAAACGCCAACTGGGGCGTTTCTCTTCCGGCTGTTACGGAATATCTGCGCCGCAACGGGGCGGGGCTTCTAAACCAGCACGATTCTTTTTACTGGATACCCGGAAATACGCGGGACATACAGGCCGTCTCCGCCGCCGCTGTCTTTTTCCCTCCGGCTGTCCTCTCCCTTTCACTGCGCCCGGTACAGAATCCCGATCCGGTACGGTTTGGCGATCTGTACGGCTACGGGGAACAGCGTTCCACCGTGATTGCGAACACCCTCCGTTTTCTGGAAGGCAAATACGCCAACAACCTGCTCCTCTACGGCGACCGGGGTACGGGAAAGTCCGCCACGGTCAAGGCGGTCTTCAACGAATACGCGGACCGGGGCCTTAAGCTTCTGGAAATCGGCAAATCGGATCTCGGGTACCTTTCCGATCTGCTCGATCTTCTGGCGGGCCGTTCGCTCAAATTTATCATCTTTATCGACGATCTCTCCTTCGAAACCACCGACGATTCCTTCCGCAGCCTTAAAGCCCTGCTTGAGGGCGGCATTGAATGCCGGCCCGCCAATGTGGTAATTTACGCCACCAGCAACCGGCGCCATTTGGTCAGGGAGCGGCTTGCCGACCGCCCCAGCGCCGAAGCCGCTGCGTCCGGCGATATACGCGCCTTTGACACCATGCAGGAACAGTTCTCCCTGGCGGACCGCTTCGGCCTTACCGTGATCTACGCTACCCCGGGGCAGGAAGACTATCTGCGTATCGCGGAATATATCGCGAAAAAGCGGGGGCTTCTTTCCCCGGCCTCGACGGAAGAAGAACGCGGCCGTTTCCGGGAAAACGCCCTTAAGTGGGAAAAGTGGTTCAACGGCCGTTCGCCCAGGACCGCAGTCCAGTACGTTGACTGGGCAGCGGGAGCAGGGGGCAAGGAGAACGGCGGGATCAAATTCCCCTGGGATTAGGAAAGAATTACTGCTCAATCCAGTCCGCCTCTTCCCATAATTCGCCTATTCCGGCTATCCTGTTCCGGGCAAGTGCGACATATTCAATTTCACGTTCTATGCCGATATAGTTCCGCCCGAGTTTTTTCGCCGCGGCGCCGCTAGTACCCGTTCCGAAAAACGGATCCAGAACAATACTGTCCCTGCTTGTCGAGGATAAAATTACGCGCTTCAGCAATTCTTCCGGCTTTTGAGTGGAATGCGCCTTTTTGCCGTCCGCGCCCTTGATCCGCTCTTCCCCGATACAAAGCCCTATCCGCCAGACGGATGTCATCTGTTTCCCGCCGTTGTATTTTTTCATGATCTTGTGATTAAAGGTATACTTCTTGCTGTTCTCGCCCTTCGAACACCATAACAGCGTCTCTGTCGCGTTGGTAAAGCGCGTCCCCATAAAATTCGGCATAGGATTGGTTTTATGCCACGTAACATCGTTAAGAATCCAGAAACCCAAATTTAACATAATATTCCCTACCCTGAAAATATTATGGTATGTGCCAATAACCCAAATCGAACCGGTATCTTTCAGTACCCGGCGGCATTCGCCAAGCCACGCGGCGCAGAAAGAATCATACTCGGCGAAAGAATCGAATTTATCCCAATGATCATCAACGCCGTTTACTTTAGTGTTGTTAGGCCTGTACAGCACATTTTTCAACTGCATATTGTAGGGCGGGTCCGCGAAGACAAGGTCTATCGAATTGGCGGGGATTTTCTTCAGTTCTTCAATACAATCCCCATGAATTACGGCATTAATTTGCATAAAACGAACGATATTTTATATCAGGAAGGATTGTCAAGGCGTCCTGCAAAGTACCCAGTAATTTAACATTACAAAAAAATGCGAAGAGAATTCCACGGAAAAAAGTGCCTGGCACCAACCGCGCAAGGGATTGGAGGGGTGCCGCCCCGCAGGGGCGAAAGCAGCCACGGCGCGGAGCGCCGGGGCCGGAGCGGGGCCGCTCGGGTGGACACGCGGAGCCCCGTAAAGCCCGGTTTCCGGGGCGAAGCGCCGGAAATGAGCCCCATTTTTTTTAAAAAATCTTCGTAATGTTAAACCGCTGCAAAGCGCCTGACAGCCTGTTCCAGCGATTCCTTTAATTCCGGTACCGTATCCCGCCTGAGTACCACCAGCCGGAAAATAGCCGATTCCAGGAGGCCGTAAAAAAGGTCGTCTACAGCCCGGACATTTACGGCAACAAACTCCCCGGCCTTTACCCCGTCGATCACCATATTGGCCAGAATATGCCTGAGACGCAGGGTCCTTTTGCGTACCTGCTGGTCCGGGTCGGAATCGCTTTTGGAAAGGTAGAGCAGATAATCCAGAATAACCACAAGCAGCCGGCGGTTTCCTTCAAGCTTATCGATAATAATGTTAAGCACCCGGATGATCTTTTCCATGGAATTAAGCATAGCGGTCCTGCGGACTTCCTGGATGTTTCTCTCTACTTCTCCAATAAGCTGTTTGATTGAAAAGTTAAATATTTCCTTTTTGTTTTTAAAATAAATATACAGGGTGGTTCTGGTAATTCCGCAGCGGCCGGCAATTTTCTGAATAGTCGTGTTCTCAAACCCCTCGTCCATAAAGACATCAAGGGCTTTTTCAAGAATTTCGCAGCGCCTTTTATCATGTTCCACCGTAATAGACATGCCCTAGCCCCGCAGTGTTTCGTATTGATAGAAATATGAACGGATCGCCCCGTTGGTCAATTCCTTGCAGGAAACAGCTTTTCTGCCAAAAAGGGACTCGAACCCCGCGTGGTCCGTGATACAGGCCAGTTTCCAGCCGGGAAATATCCGGCACAGTACGGCCATCTCACGGTACACCGCCTCCGCTTCCTCGGGGTCCCCAAGCCTTACCCCGTAAGGCGGGTTGGTGATAATAAAGCCTTCTTCGTCAAAAGGGGCCTTAAGATCGCCCATTTTAACCGCTTCAAAAACAGGCAGGGCCGGCTTTTCCCCGGCCCCGGAAGATTCAGGCCCGGAACGTGGCCCCTCCCCCCGGGCCAGCCTGTACGCCCTCATCAGGTTTGAACGCGCGCCCGCTACCGCCCTGGGATCAGCGTCGCTTCCAAAGATACGGATTGTACGGGTAAAATCCGTTTTCGAAAGGAATTCCTCCCGCACTTCCCGCTCAACCTGCCGATCGGCGGCCAGCATCCCCTCAAGCGCGAAATTCCGGCCTGTCCCCGGCGCGGCGTCCCAGGCGTACAGCGCGGCTTCGATCACGATAGTGCCGCTTCCGCACAGAGGATCGCAGAGCGGGAATTTCCGCCGCCAGTTTGAAAGGAAAAGCAGGGAAGCCGCGGTAGTTTCCCGCAGCGGGGCAATCCCCCCCTCTGTCCGGTAGCCCCGTTTGAAAAGCGGCTCCCCGGACAAATCCAGAAGGACCTGGGCCTCGTCCTTTTCAAGATAAACCCGCATTTCCGCCGTAGCGCCCTGTTCGGGCAGGCGGGAAACATGGTACTTCCCGCAGAGCCTTTCAGCCGCGGCCTTGTGGGCCACGCCCTGAATGCTGGTAATCCCCCTCAGCTGGGAACGGTTGGATCGGACTTTGTCAACCTTAAGGCCCATGCCCCCGGGAATAAAACCCTCCCAGGGCGCGGCCCTGATTCCCTCAAAAAGCGCGTCAAAATCCGCAGCCGGAAAACGGGCGGCCTCCCACAGCACGCGGTCCGCCGTGCGCAGGCCCATCAAGGCGCGGTAGCAGCCCCGGATATCCGCCCTAAACCGTACCCGGCCAAAACCGGTATCTTCCACGGCAAGCCCAAGCTTCCGCAGCTCGTTGGCCGTAACCCGCTCCGCCCCGACCCCGCAAAGGGCCACATAAGTTTCCATAGACGCCAGTATAACATATTTCAGGATTTTGTCATACAGTTCGTCTTGTGCGCATTTTTTGCGGTTTCACCGCAAAAAACCGGGCTATCCGGGGCTCCGCTATCGCTCCGGCCCCGGCGCAAAGCGCCGTGGCCGCTTCGCGCCCCTCCTATCCCTTGCGCGTGCCATAATCCGGCGGTCCGCGGCGCGCTGCTCAGGCTAAAGCCCTCGCGCCTTTATGGTGTACAGCGGCCTTTTTTGGGCGCCGGGCGTATACGGCATTTGTTGGGGTAACGCCCCTTGACGGGGCGCTTGTACCGCGCCCCATGCCGGATTTTGGCATCGGAGTTTTGCGAAGCAAAACTCCATCCTGTCCGTCAAAGACGGACAGGCTTAGTTACAGCGACATCCATGCTGCCTTTCCTGCCGGATTTTGGCATCGGAGTTTGCCGCAGGCAAACTCCATCTATCCGCCCCCGGCGGATAGCAATGGAAACAGCGGCATCCATGCCGCTTTCCCTGCCGGAGCCTCTTCCCGCTTTACGGAAAGGGCGATTTATACCATACTGGACACACCATGATTGATGTTTGGAGAGAAGAATTCGCCGTCAGGTTCGGCGCTGTCGACCGATCGGACCGGCTTACCCTGG
>JAIRZS010000025.1 GCA_031267115.1 Treponema sp. | reverse complement strand
CGTTCCTCGATCCCCCGGTTTTAAGCGCCGTATCCGCGCTCCTGGCCGCGGCGGTGCTGATCGTCCCTTCGGTACGCATGCTCGACGAATGGGAACGGGCCATCGTGCTCCGTTTCGGGAAATTCCACCGGGTAAAAGGGCCGGGGCTTTTCCTGCTTGCCCCGCTGGCGGACCGCGCGGCCCAGATAGTAGACATACGCATAAGGGTAACCGACTTTTCGGCCCAGGAGACGCTTACCCGCGATTCCGTAACGGTTACGGTTGACGCCCTCTGTTTCTGGCTGGTCTGGGATCCGCAGAAGGCTGTTCTGGAAATTGAAGATTATACCGAGGCGGTGGTGCTTTCCTCCAAAACAGCGCTGCGGAACGCGGTAAGCAGCCACGATCTTTCCACGTTTCTGGAACACGGGGAAATAATACAAAAGCAGATTCAGGAAGAAGTTGACAGAAAAACTACCGAGTGGGGTATCACCATACAGCACATCGAGATAACGGACATTCAGATCCCCGAAGCACTCCAGGATTCCCTTTCCCGGCTTGCCCAGGCGGAACGGGAGAAAAAAGGCCGTATACTGCTGGCGGAGGCGGAGATAGAGATCGCCGGGAAGCTGGAAAAAGCGGTGGCGGTCTATGCGAAGAACGAGCCGGCGATGAAACTGAAGATACTCTCTATCCTGAACGAGGGGCTTAAAGCGGGAAACTCCATGATGCTGGTTCCCAGCTCCGTTACCGAAGAACTCAGAGGCAAGGACATTTTCGGGCTTGAGGCGCTGACGGAACTGAAGCGGAAGACAGAAGGGGAACCGAAAAAGACAAGTTAGACTCCGCGCACTTGACGTTTCTTTCTCTTTGAAAGAGAATGGTAATTAATAGTTAGCTTTATATAACACACTAGAGGTAAAATATGACGGTAATAAAGGCGGAAAATGTAATAAAGGATTACGGCCTCAACGGGCTGACGGTACGCGCCCTGAAAGGGGTGAATTTGAAATTCGAGGGAGGGGAATTCGCCGCCATCGCAGGGCCTTCGGGGAGCGGCAAGTCCACCTTCCTGCACCTGGCCGGATGCCTGGACACCCTTACCGGAGGCAGCCTGAGCGTAGGCGGTCAGGATGTGGCGGGGCTTTCAAAGAAACATCTCGCCCTTCTGCGCCGGCACAGCATCGGCTTTATCTTCCAGGCGTATAACCTCATCCCGGTGCTGACGGCGATGGAGAACACGGCCTTCCCGCTGACCCTTTTGGGGATGGACAAGCGGGAAGCCCGGGACCGGGCGGCCCGGGCGCTTGCGGACGTGGGGCTTGAGGGCATGGAAAAGCGGCGGCCCAAAGAAATGTCCGGCGGCCAGCAGCAGCGGGTCGCCATAGCCCGCGCCCTGGTAAAAAGGCCGGCCCTGATCCTGGCCGACGAGCCTACGGCCAACCTGGATTCCGCCATGGGGCGGGAAATTCTCGAGCTTATGGTGCGCCTCAACAAAAGCGAAGGGACTACTTTCATCTTCTCTACCCACGATCAGATGGTCATGGAATTTGCCCGCAGGATAGTCCACATCCGAGACGGGCAGGTTGAAAAAGACGAGGTAAAATAAATGGGCTTTTCAGGCGTAATTGAGTTAAAGCGGATTGCACTGCGGAACATGGCCCGGCACAAGGTAAAAACCGCCCTCACCATTGCTGCGGTGAGCGTCAGCGTGGGGCTTTATATTTTTATGGACGGCTGGCTTTTGGGAATGAATATCGATTCAGAACGGAATATCGCCAGCTTTGAGACCGGCGCGGCAAAGCTCCAGACAAAGGCCTATTACGCCAAAAAGGACGAGCTCCCCATGTACGAGAGTTTTGAAAACTGGGAGGCAAGCGCCGCGGCCCTGGACAAGGCGGGCTATGCCGCCGCGCCCCGGTTCGTGTTTACCGGGACCATGTACTCGAAAACCGCGTCGGCGCCCATGGTGTTTATCGGCTGCGATCCCGCCGCGGAGGAGCGGGTCCTCCGGTATCCCGGTTATATCGAATCGGGCCGTTACATCAGGAACGGCGCCTTCGAGATAGTCCTGGGGGTCGTGACCGCGGAAAAACTCAAGGTGGGAATCCCCCAGCGGCCCGCAGCGGGCGAACTTGAGGAGATCCTCGCCGGCCTCCGTCCGGGGGACCGGGGCTTTGTCCGGGGCCTCTACGAAAGCGGGCCGGTAAAACGCGGCGGTTTTTTCACGCCCGGCGGGGGCAGGCCGGAGGGCATTTCGCAGCCGGGGGAGGAACGCCTGAGCCTGAAAAAAAACATTCCCCCGGCGGATATGGAGCGGTATTGGCGGCTTCTGGCGGACACGGGCCGGATGGATATTCAAATCTCCACGGTGATCGATATTAAGGCCGCCCCCGGCTCGGTACGGAAGGAAAAGTTTGACGCTGAACTGGAGCCGCTCCTTGACGGGGAAGAACGGGAACTCTTCCGCCGGGCCTATGAGTTTGACGAGCTTACCGAAACCTGGTATCTGGTTACCGGAGACCTGGGCCTCCAGGACAGGATTCTGGCCGCCATGGTCCGGGCGGATTACGCCGGGGCCGTGCGGCATGTGAACCAGCTTATTTCCGCCGTGGCGGTGGGGGTGGTCAATTCCCCCAACCCCAAGACCAACAACAACAGCGCCTGGATTCCCCTGGACGTTTTACAAAATGAGGCCGGGCTTATGCTGGAAGGCCGGGTGACGGAACTCTTGATCCGGCTCAAGGACGCCGATGACGCAAAGGTCCCCGGCAAGGCCGAAAGCCCCGCCGCCATTAAGGCGGCTTTGGCCGCCTTAACGACCAGAGCGGAAGGGGCCTCTGCCCCGCCGCCGGCCTTGCCGCTGGAGCTGGATATTTTCCCCTGGCAGGGCTATGTCCAGGATTACCTGGGGGCCTCCAGGGGGGACAATATCACCACCCGGATCATGATCGTTGTTCTCTTTATCCTCTCCTTTATGGGCATCGCCAATACCATGTTCCTGGCCATTCTGGAACGGACACGGGAAACCGGCATGATGCGGGCCATGGGCATGACCGGCGGCCAGCTGATCGCCGCCTACATGATCGAAGCGGGGATGGTGGGCTTCTTTGGCTCGCTTGCCGGTATTGCCCTGGGCTGCCTTATCAATATCCCCATGGTGAAATACGGCCTTGACTTTACCGCCATGACCGAAACCATGGGAGGGGACATCGGCTACCGGGTTACCGGCGTTTTCCGGTCCGCCTGGAATATCCCGGTGATATTCGGTTCCGGGATCGCCGCCACAATACTGGCGTCCTGCATGGCCTTCTTTCCTGTCCGGCGGGCCCTCATGATGCCGGTTACCGAAAGCCTGCGCTTTGACTAAAAGGAGATAGCATGAACAGTACGAACAGACAGGACGGGCCGTATAAGCGGGGCGGGTTTTTTGTCCTGGCAGTCATCGCGTACCGGAACATTTTACGAAATATGCGGCGGACTCTTTTCTGTGTCAGCGCCGCGGCCATTGCCGTGTTTTTTACGGTTTTTATGCAGGCCTGGATGGCGGGGATGACGGATAACATCGAGGAAGTAGTGCGGGTGTTTGACACCGGCCATGTGAGCGTGGTTTCTTCCCGCTACGAGGCGGAGAAGGAATATTACCCCGTCCAGTTCCCCGTTGCAGGCGGCCTTCCTGTAGCGGAACTGGAACGCCTTGCCCTGGAGGTCGAAGGGGTAAAAGCGGCCCTCCCCCGGATCACGGCCTACGCCACCCTCCAGGACAGCAATGTCAAGCACGCCCTCCTGTGGGGCATACGTATCCGGGACGAACTGGCCCTGAACAACTTCAACCTTACCCGCCGGGACAACGGCATTACGGAGGGCCGCTACCCCGAACCGGATTCAAACGAATGCGCCGTCGGCTTCCGCATGGCCGAGAAAGCGGGGCTTGCCATCGGGGACCGGCTCCCCCTCAAAACAGTGTCCGCCCAGTTTTCCGACAAGATGTGGAGCCCGGTCATTACCGGCATATTCAAATTCGATTACGCCAAATTTGACGAGGACGTAATCGTCACAGACTTCGCCCGGCTCCAGCGGCTCCTCGTGCTGGGCGGGGGAACCCAGCAGCTTTTTATCCACGCCAAAAACCCCGCCCAAAGCCGGGCCGTCGCCGCGCGGTTCAAGTCCCTGCTGGCGGCCTTGCCGCCTGCCTCGCCGGGGGAAGAAAACGTAGTCCGGGACTGGCGGGATAACTACGTAGTCATCCTCATGCGGCAGAGCATGATGATCTTCGTAGTGGTCTACCTGGTGTTCCTCATCGTGGCAAGCTTCCTTATCGTCAACACCGTAGTAATGATCATCCACGAGCGGATCAAGGAAATCGGCATGATGGGAAGCCTCGGGATGACCCGCGCCGAAATCGTCCGGGTCTTTTTCTTCGAGGCGGTGTTTCTCAGCGTCCTCGGGTCCCTGGCCGGCTGCGTCCTGGGGGGCCTTGCCACCTTTGTGTTTTCCTTCTTCCCCCTGGATTTAACCCTCGTCACCGGGGCCGGCTTCAAAGAGTTCCCCATGTCCGGAACCATGACCCTGGCCTTTGATCCCGCGATACTGCTTCAGGGCTTTGCGTTCGGCGTAGCGATTACTTCAATCTGCACCCTGTTCCCCAGCCTTAAAAGCGCCTTCGTGGAACCTGTAGAAGCGTTACGAAGATAAAGGGGAGGGGGGAAGCCTCCCCCTACGGGCGTAACACGGTTACGCCCTACCCCCTCTGCGGGGGCCGGCGGCCATCCGCTTTCCGCCCCCGCAACGCCCCCGGGCCTGGCGACGCAACGCCCCCACGAAATTGGGGCATAAGGCCCAGGAGTTTTGCGAAGCAAAACTCCGGAAATGAAAACGCGGAGCGTTTTCATTCCGCAACGCCCCCGCTCCGGCGCGGCCTAAAAGCGGGCGGAATATTTTGAATAAACGGAGGTTTATGATGAAAGCAAAAGTAACAGTAACCGCGCTGCTTGTTTTACTGGCAGCGCCGTTTGTGTACGGGCAGACGCCGTCCGCGGCGGAATTGCTGCGGCGGGTAGACGATAACGAAATCTATACTACCATCCAGTACGAGGGGGAGATGATCATTGACTACCAGGGAAGGCGTTTTGTAAAAACCATGAGGGCCTGGGCCAGGGAAAACTCGGACAGTTTTATCGAGTTTACTAATCCCGGGGACCGGGGGACCAAGTACCTGAAAAAAAGCGGGCGGTTCTACGTGTACTCCCCGGACACCGAAGAAGTAATGCTTATCTCCGGGCACATGCTCAAGGAAAGCATGATGGGATCGGACATGTCATACGAGGACACCATCGAGAACGAAAGGCTTTCGGCCCGTTACGATCCGTCCCTGGGCGGATCGGCGGTATTGAACAACCGGGACTGCTGGATTTTGGATCTGGCCGCGAAAAGGCGCACCGAAAGCTACCCAAAACAAAAACTCTGGATAGACAAGGAAAACGGCGACTGCCTCCGCTACGAACTTTTTGCCCTGTCCGGCGCGAAACTCAAGGAGTACAGCCTTAACAAGGCGGAAGTTTTCGGCGGCCGCCGTTTCCCGGTAGAAATCGAGATACGGGACCTTCTGCGGAAAAACAGCAAGACTACTATGATCATGCGGAACGTGGTCCTGGACAGGCCCATTGCCGATTCGGTGTTCAGCACGAGAAATCTGGAAAGATAGGGAAAGGGAAACAAGGTGGAAAACAAGACAAACCGCCCCGCCGCGAAAACCGGCAGGACATCGGCCCCCCCGCGCTTTCCGGTAAAGGCAAAGCGGGTTTTAGTACCGGCGCTTTTTTTGGCGGCGGGGCTGCTTCTCCCCGGCACAGGGGCGGCGGCCCAGAATATTTCGGGCGTCCTGGACACCCGGCTCTCCCTGGCCGCTCTTTCGGGCGAGGGGGACAGCTTTTCCTGGGGGCTTGAGGAAGCCGCCAATGTGCGGCTCCAGGCAAAACCAGGGGACAGGGCCGCCTTTTACGGCGCCGTAAACCTGATCGCCGCCGCGGGATCTTTTGCCAGGGACGCCGCCGGAATGGCCGCGCTTAACTATGCCGCCGCGGAGGCCGAAGGGGGCGGCCTTGCGCCGGGCGCCTTTGTGTCGGGGAAAAATTACCTGGGCGCCCTGGAACTTGAGCGGCTCTACTTCCGTATAAGCGGCGACTACACAGGTTTTGACGCGGGGCTTATGCGCATTGCCTTTGGGTACGGCCAGGCCTGGGGCCCTTCGGATTTCCTCAACCCGCGCAATCCCCTGCTTCCCGACGCCCGGCCCCGCGCCGTCCTGGGCGCCGCCTTTATGGCCTACCCCCTTGACGACGCGAAGGTGCAGGTTTTCGGCGCGGCCCCAAAGAACCCGCTTAATTCAGACGGCGGCGGGCTAATCTTCGGCCTTTCCGCCGAGAACCACTGGGAAAGGCTGAGCGCGCAGCTCCTCTGCTCTTACGAAACCCCGCAGGAAAACTACGCGGCCTCCGCCGCCGATCCGGTCGGAAACGGCGGCGGCAAGTACGGGGTCCACCGCTGGGGCTTTTCCCTTAAGGCGGATTTTGCGATCGGCCTTCTAGCCGACGCGCTTTTTACCTGGAATCCCGCGACGGGCGCCGGCGCCGAGGGCCTTTCCGCTGGATCGGGTTTTGACTATTCCTTTGCGGGCGGAAAATGCTACGTGCTTGCGGAATACCTCTTTAGCGGCCTTGAATCCTCTACGTCAAAGGCATCCGATCCGCTTACCGGTTTTTCCAACAGGAACTACCTCTACACGCTCTTCCGTTACAGCATTGACGACTACAGTTCGGCAAGCCTTGGCTGTATCGCGTCCTTCGACGATGTTTCGTTTACCCCCATTGCAGGTTTTGAACGCGAGATATTTCAGGGATTTACCTTAAGCCTTTCGGCGCAGGTGCCCCTGGACCGGGACGCCCTGACCGGGAACAACAGCCGGGGGGAACTCGGCCCCCTGCCGCCGGGCGCTTCCCAGGGTAACCGCTTTATCTTTACCGCAAAAGCCCGGCTGCGTTTTTAACGCCGCATTTTACCCGGACAGGCCGCCGCCCCGCGCAAAAGCCGCCAGTCAGCCCCTAGGAGTTTGTTGCGCTTCGCGCATAAAACCGTATAAAAATTCACGAAAGTGAATTTTTATACCTTACAAACTCCGATCGAACCAAAGGTTCGCGCACGCCGGATAATCGGGATTTTT
>JAIRZS010000352.1 GCA_031267115.1 Treponema sp. | reverse complement strand
TTGTCGAACACGGCAGTCCCGCCAAACATTTGCCGCATACATCCGCGTACCCCAGGGTCTTGTAATACTCCGCGTTTTCCAGACATTTTTTGTAACACCGCTGGCGGTTAAAAACATTGTTTTCATAGGCGTTCATTTCACATTTCTTTTGGCAAATCCCGCAGCTTCCGTTTATTTTATGCAGACATTTTTCTTTTGTTTCTTTTCTCTTGTAATTTTCAAATTGATAATTGATTATTATGCTTCCAAATCTTCCGCAGCATCCGTTCCTGGTTATAAGCATATTATTCATGCCGAATGTTCCCATCCCGGCTATATACGCGATATGCCGGTGAGACCAATCGCTTATCAGCCGTTCGGTGTCAAAATTGTGGGTGGCGGGTATTTTCCCCGCCTTGTTTCCGCTCTGTTCCATGAGTATTTCGATCCGGTTATTTATTGTTTTTATTACGTCGTTTGTTTTTACATACGCCGCCGCCCATTCTTTCGAAGCCCTTGTTCCCCCGATATTGCTCTTTACGATTTCATCCTGAAAGGGTATAAAAAAACTTATAACGCTTTTTGCGTCAGGTAAAATATCACAGGGCATTAAGTGTTCTTCGGAAACAGCTTCTTTTAACGCGGCTAGTTTTTCATCCCGGGCGCTGATAATTTCTATGACCGGTTCTTTCCACAGGTTTCCGGGCCGGTTGCGTTTCTCATAATCATCCATTGCGGATTGTATTGTTTCGACAATTTTATGGTACATAAAAAGAGCCGATTCACTCAGCCCAGATCCGGGTTTCGGTAACCAGGGGTTTCCCCTCGACCGCGGATTTTTCTATCATCAGCGAAAGGTACTGATCCTGGCAGGCCTCGGCCATAGAGCAGAAGGATTTGCCTTCCTCAACATAGGCGGCCATCTTTTCCGTTATTGTTGCCACGGCGATTTCTTCATCCGAAAGCCGGGTATAGGGATAGAGGTTCAGGTACAGCCACCGGCCCTCTCCCATGAGGCCGCGGAAATGGAGAGGTTCCATGTTGGACTGGGCGCCGCCGTAGAGCCGTTCCCAGGTATACATCCGTAAGTCTTTGTGGCCGGCCAGCCACCGGACGGTACGGTCGTGTATCTCGCCCCGCTCGCCCCGCACACAGATATGGGGGCTCCTTACAAAGGCGCGGATCTGGTTGTTTTCGTAGTTGTAGTTTACCAGTTTGCCGTTAAAATCGAGGAGGGCAAAATCTCTGGTTTCCGTTACAAGCTGTTCGGTTTCGGCGATGCCGCCGCGGGTATACCCCTGGACGACCGGGAAACAATAGCGTTTGGCGCGGATTTCGGCGTTTTCAAAAGTCAAATTCAGAATCTTTCTGACGACGTTCAAACAATGATAGGTATGATGAAAAGCCGCGTCCACCTGGGTCACGCTGCCCAGGATGCCGGAATTGGCAACGGCGATGACCGCAGCGATCTCAGCCTGGGCGTGGAGCTGTTCCGCGACCTGAACTTTTTTGCCCCGGCAGATCTCATAGATCCGGTCAAGACCCTCCACGGTAAAGGCCGCGGGAGTTTCCATAAGGAGGGGAATGTCCAGCTTGACCAGATCGATCATCGGATCGTTTTCCGGTTCCCGGGGCCGCCTGATACTGACCACCAGGAAGTCGGGCGCTTCCGCCTGAACCAGGGCGGCGGCGGAATCATAGAGGCGGACTCCCAGGAGGCCCCGGTACTTTGCCGTCTTTTCGGGATAATGGGTTACCTGGCCGCAGACTTCAAACAGGTCCGGCGCCTCAAGGGCTATGCGCAGATAGAAGGCCGCCCTGAAGCCGCCGCCGAGAACACCATACCGGATTTTTTTCGCTGCCATGTTAGATTCCTTGTTGAGAATTATATATCTATGTATCATAATATCATATTATCCCGGCGGTCAAGTTAAAATTGAAATTGAACCGGCCGCCGGGGCAAGGGAATTCGATGGAAAACTTATTGGGCAATTACACGGCCCTCGCGGTAGAAACCGCGAAGGCCTGTTCGTATCCTTATTCTTACCTGTCAGGGAATTGGGAAAACCTGCCGGGCTGGCAGAAAACCGCGCGAAGCAAGGTTTTTGAACTGTTGTCGTATAATCCGCCCCCCTGTGAGATGAACAGCAGGACTCCGGACAGCTTTACTCAGGACGGCCTTCTGGTGGAGCGTGTCGCCTATGATGAACCTTACGGCCCGCCCACAGAGGGTTTTTTTATAAAACCTTCCGGTTCAGCCGGAAGGCTGCCCGCCGTTATCGCCCTGCATGATCACGGCGGCTTTATGTATTACGGCAAAGAAAAGATCGCCCCTTTCCCCGGCGAACCTGAGATTCTGCGGGAATTTAAGGATAAATACTACGGCGGGGTTTCCTGGGCCGGCGAACTTGCCAAACGAGGGTATGCGGTATTCGCGCCGGATGTTTTTCTTTGGGGTTCCCGTAAAATGCTGGTGGAAGAAATCCCCGAGGAATTTACGGGCGGCGTTTTATCGGGTACACGGCCGGGAACCCGTGAATACATAGAAGCCTATAATCAATTTACCAAAGAAAACGAAGCTGTTTTGGTAAAATCCCTGTTTCTCGCCGGGACTACCTGGCCGGGGATTACGGCCTATGAGGACATGAGGGCAGTTGACTATCTGCGATCCAGAGCCGATGTCGATCCTGACAGGATAGGATGCGGCGGTTTTTCCGGCGGCGGCCTGCGCGCTGTTTTTCTTGCGGGTCTGGACGAGCGAATCCGCTGCGCCCTTTGTGTTTCCTTTATGAGCACCTTCGCCCAAACGGTAAAAAGCAACATAAACAACCATTCCTGGCAGCTCCACTTACCCCACCTGGCGAATTGTATGGATCTGCCCGATGTGGCTTCCCTTTCCGGGGGCAGGCCGTTCATGGCCCTGTACAATGAAAGCGACAGGATATGGGCGCCGGAAGCCCAGCGGGCCGGGGAAGAAAAATTGAGGCGGATTTATGAAACGATG
>JAIRZS010000068.1 GCA_031267115.1 Treponema sp. | reverse complement strand
CCGTCTTTATTGATAGTACCTGCCTCCCAATATTCTATTTTATTGCCTTTAAAACTAAATGTCATCATTGGATACATAATATATGAAGATTCAGGTAAATATAATTCCTGAGAAAAAATATTTGCACTAAATAACAAAAAAAATAAAGAGAACCAAATTTTCATTCATTCCTCCTAAATTAAGTGTATCTTGAGCCTGTCCCAAAACTAATTGACTATGCGCTCACGCGCATGGTTTTGGACAGGCTCTTGCAGTTTTTCAGGCTTTCAGCCTTGCAAAACTGCGGAATTTAAGGTTGCTTCCCCAAAAACTGAAGTTTTGGGAAAGCTTCTCTTATATTTTCATTTCTGTCAAGCAAAAGTAGCGTATACCAATGTGTTTAGTCTAATCAGCCTTATAGTAAGCTGTCAAGGCTAAAAGTATGATTAAGAAAATAACCGCGAACCACGCCGACACCACGAACTTTTGCGTCGATAGCCCTGATTGGAAGGCGGGGTCCATACCCCGGAGCTTGCTCCGGAAAATTTACAATCCCTTAGAAAAGTTGTAAACCGATCTTTGAATTGGGGTATGGCCCAAGAACCCGCTCACCGGTTCGCGGGGGAGAGTATAATAAATTACCTATCCAACGAAGATACCCGGGAGCTTGCTCCTAGGTATCTTCATTTTACCTGGATTTCTTGTATTCATGAGGTTTTGGGCCAAGTTTGTGCCGTTCGTGAGGTTAGTGGTTAAATTCGAAAAAATTTCTCCGGCCCGCTTGACAGTTTTATTAGTTTATTCTAACATACTGTTAGCTAAAACTAATATATTCATCAATTTACCGGAGGTATTTATGAAAAAGGTGCTGGTTGTCTATTGGAGCGGCGGCGGGAATACGGAAGCTATGGCGAAGGCGGTTGCCGCGGGGGCGGAGGACGGCGGCGCGGAAGTTACCCTGAAAGCCGTTGGAGAGGTAACGGCGGAGGCGGTTAAGGATGCCGGGGCGCTTGCCTTCGGCTGTCCGGCCATGGGGGACGAGGCGCTGGAAGAAGACGAAATGGAGCCTTTTATCGCCGGGCTTTCCCAGGCGGAACTGGGCGGCAAGCCCCTGGGGCTTTTCGGGTCCTACGACTGGGGAGACGGCCAGTGGATGCGGACCTGGGCGGAACGCATGAAAGGACTTGGCGTGCAGCTTGACGGGGAAGGGATCATTGCCCAGCTTGAACCGGACGAAAGCGCGCTCTCGGAATGCCGGGAACTGGGCAAGCGGCTTGCGGGCTGATATTCCCGGCATCGTAAACGGGACCGGGAATGCAAGCGATGTAATCAGTACAGCCGGCGTAACCGGCATAACCGGTGTAATCATACGCCACTGCAGCCCGGTCCTGCTGGGCTGCAAGCCGGCCGCCCTGTTTGTGCTTGGGGCGGACGGCCTCGGGCTGCTGCCGGGATTCATGCCGCCGGGTACCGGCTGCCTGGTTGTCCGCAGGCAGAAAGACGGTTTACTGGTTTTTGTTTTTGACCGGGCGCTGCTTGAAAAAACCGTCTTGAACGATCCGGTCCGCAAGACGCTTGTGGGGATGGGGTACCCGCCCCGGCGTTCGCTTTCTGTTTTCCTGGCCCACCTTCAAAAGCGCTTTGAATGCCAAAAATGCCCGCACGAAGCAGGCCTCTTCCTTGGCTATCCCCTGGACGATGTGCTCGGCTTTATCAGGCACAGGGGCGGGAACTGCAAGCTGTGCGGAGTGTGGAAGGTGTACGGCGATCCGGAGCGGGCGAAAAAACAGTTCCGGCAATACGAGCTTTGCCGGAACCACATGGAAAACTATTTTGTAAAATTCAGCCGGGAGGCGCGGCTGTAAACGCGGGGGCCCGGCCCCCGCCGGTAATCAGCCCAGGCCCGCCTTGCGCCGGGTGTATACGTCGTAGAAAACCGCGAGGAGCAGGATGGTCGCCCTGACTACCTGCTGCCAGGCGGCCCCAAGGTTCATCAGGGACATGCCGTTGTTGATGGCGCACATGATAAGGCCGCCGACAACTACCCCCAGCACTGTCCCGATGCCGCCCGACGCGGAAACGCCGCCTATGTAACAGGCAGCTATGGCGTCCATTTCATAACCCTGGCCCGCCTGGGGCAGGGCGGAGTTCATGTAGCCCGTGGAAACAACCGCGGCAAGGCCGGACAACAGCCCCATAAGGGTAAATACAATAAAGATTACCAGTTCCGAGTTAATGCCGGAAAGTTTCGCGGACCGGGCATTACCGCCGACGGCGTAAATGTAGCGGCCCAGGATAGTATTGGTCATCATAAACTGAAAGATGCAGATAGTAATACCCAGGACGGCTACAACAATCGGCAGCCCGCGGTATGTCGCGAAGCGCTGGCACAGCCCCAGGATCAGGGCGCTTATGATCACCAGTTTCGCGATCATGGCCCCCACGGGGCTGACGTCAAAGCTGTTTTTAATCTTGCTCTTCCGGGAAACAATCTCAAGAACGACGAACAGCACGACAACCGCCGCCCCGGCTATCAAGGGGAGCAGATCGAAACGCTCGGCTTCGTCAAGCCATAGATTGGGGAAATACCCGGAAGCCATCTGCTTGTACCCGTTGTCCTTAAGGGCGATAGGGTTAAGGTTGGTAACGATATAGCTCAGGCCCCGGAAAAGGAGCATCCCCGCAAGGGTGGCGATAAAGGCGGGGATGTTCATGTAGGCTATCCAGAAGCCGTAAAAAGCGCCGACCAGGAGCCCTATGCCCAGGGCGATGATCAGGGTCGGCAGCATCCCTATCCCCGTGTTGTACACCAGGGCGCTTATAGCGCCGATAAAGGCGCAGACCGAACCGACCGAGAGGTCTATGCCCAGCACGATAATCACCATTACCATCCCCGTCGCGAGGATAAGCACGTAGCTGTACTGGATAAGGATATTGGTAAAGTTACGGGACGAAAAATTGTTCCCGTGGGTCAGGAAAGAAAAGACAATCATGATCAGAGCCAGCACAAGGAACATCGAATAGCCCCTCAGGTTGCTCATAAGCAAATTGCCAAAACTGTTTTTTTTGACTGCCGCGTCGCTCATAACTCTAACTTCTCCTTTATACCCTTCCTGATACCCTGCATAACCTGCCGGTTTAACGGTTAACCTACCAGGGCCATGTGCATAATTTTTTCCTGCGTTGCCTCATCGTGATTCATCACGCCCTTGATTTTTCCCTCGTTCATTACGTAGATCCTGTCCGCCATGCCCAAAACTTCCGGCAGTTCGGAACTGATCATGATCACGCTTTTCCCCCGCGCGACCAGATCGTTGAGTATTTCGTAGATTTCCGTTTTTGCGCCCACGTCGATGCCCCTTGTCGGCTCGTCGACGATAAAAATGTCCGGGTCCGCCAGCAGGATGCGGCTTACCACCACTTTCTGCTGGTTCCCGCCCGAAAGATTCCGCGCAAGCTGGTTAATGGACGGGGTTTTTATCCGCAGTTCCTGCCGGTATCTTTCGGCCTCCGCTATCTCCTTCGCGGACAGCACCAGCCCGAAGCGGGAAAATTTCTTCCTCAGGGATGAGGCGGATATGTTGTTTTTTATGGTCTGTATCAGTATAAGCCCCAGGCTTTTCCGGTCCTCCGAGACATAGCCGATTCCCGCGTCAAGGGCCGCCTTTGCCGAACGCGGGGCAATCTTCTTCCCGTGAAGGTACAGCTCCCCCTCGCTTTTGGAACCGTAGGATTTCCCGTAAATGCTCATCATCAGTTCGGTGCGGCCCGCCCCCATAGGGCCGCAAAAGGCGAGAATCTCCCCCTGGCGCAGAAAGAACGAGGCATCATCGACAACCTTCATGCTGTGATAATCGGGGTGGTATACCGACCAGCCCCTGACCTCCATCACCGTATCGCCGGGCGACGATTTCCTTTTCGGAAAACGGTGGGTCAGATCGCGGCCAACCATGTCCCTTATAATCATACCCTCGGTCAGGCCGTCCTGTTTAACATCGTAGGAGGAGATAGTCTTCCCATCGCGGAACACCGTAACGCTGTCGGCAATCTTGAGTACCTCGTTCAGCTTGTGGGAGATCATAATCGCGGTAATACCCTGCTTCTTGAATTCCCGGATAAGGTCCAGCAGATGGTCGCTTTCCTCGTCATTGAGCGACGACGTAGGCTCGTCAAGGATAAGCAGGTCAACCTCTTTGGAAAGGGCGCGGGCTATCTCCACAAGCTGCTGTTTCCCCACGCCCAGCTTGCTGACCGTCGTATAGGGGCTTTCCTTCAGGCCCACCCGGTCCAGGTATTTTTGCGATTTTTTTATATAGTAATCCCAGTCAATGACCCCCATCCGGGTATTCATATGCCCCAGGAAAATATTTTCGTAGATTGACAGATACGGGCTTAAGGCCAGCTCCTGGTGGATAATGGCAAGCCCTTCCTTTTCGCTGTCCTTTACACTGTGGTAGCCGGTTTCATGGCCCTTGTACAGCACCTTCCCCTGGTAACTGCCCTTGGGGTACACCCCGCTGATAACGCTCATAAGGGTCGATTTTCCCGCGCCGTTCTCCCCGCAAAGGGAGTGGATTTCGCCTTTTTTTACCTTAAAATTAACCCGGTCCAAAGCCTTGACGCCGGGGAATTCCTTGGTCAAATCCTCAACTTGCAGAATGTACTCATCCATGACGTATCCTCATAATAAGTATAACAGTTGAATAAATATATAGTAACTATCCAGCCGGGGGAAGCCTCCCCCTACGGCCGGGCCGCGGTCCCGGCCTACCCCCTCTGCGGGGGCAGGGCCAACGGCTTTCCGCCCCCGCAACGCCCCCAACTTGGCCATAGGTCCCAGGAGTTTTGCGGAGCAAAACTCCGAAAATGAAAACGCAGAGCGTTTTCATTCCGCAACGCCCCTGGGCCTGGCGACGCAACGCCTCCAGGGGCCGCAAAAAAACACGGAACCGGGCATAAGTTTAACCTGTTGCGGCTTCCCCATACCCGGCTCCGATCCGCTGGATAACAGCGGTTACGCGGTCTAAAATACTACTGCAGGTTGTTGGCCGTTACTTCTTCGGGGGTAATAAAGCCCGCCGTTATCGGGTCCCTCCAGTTTGCCTGGGTAATATTGACCGGGTCAAGCAGATACGCCTTTACCACTTTCCTGCCCGTGTCGCCTATGCTCTCAAGGCCGATGCTGGACGCGAGGATAGCGCCGGGAACGGTAGGATCCGTCACGCCTTTAAGAATCTGGTCCGCCAGGATAATAGCGGCTTCCGCAAGTTTGCCCGTATCCTTGAATACGGTCATGTACTGCTGGCCGTTCTTTATCATGGCAAGGGAGGCGGCTTCCGCGTCCTGGCCGGAAACTACGGGAAGCTTGCTGGTGTATTTGGCGTCCGCGGAGACGGCTTCGATGATCGCCCGCGCAAGGGTGTCGTTCGGGGCCAGGACCGCGTCAAGAGTCACGCTCCGGGCGTCGCCGGAGAGGAGGTTTTCCATGCGGGTCTTGGCGATATTGGGCAGCCAGCCTTCGGTGGCGATACGCTGGAAATTGGCGGTATCTTTGGAAGTTTCAGGATAGGGTCCCACTACCTTGAGAACGCCGCTCTGCACATAGGGATTGAGGATGCTCATGGCGCCGTCATAGAAGAAGAACGCATTCCCGTCAGTGGGGGAACCCGCGAACAGGGTAATGTATTTGGGGCTGGCGGCGGTCGCGGCGCTGAGATTCAAACCCGCTTCGATACCTTGCCCCTGGAGCTGGCCGACTTTGAAGTTGTTAAACGTGATGTAGTAATCGTAATCGGCGGAATTCTGGATGATCCGGTCATAGGCAATAACCGCCACATTGTCACGGGCCGCGTCGGCTACAGCGGAAGCGACGCCGTCATTTAACTGGCCGACGACCAGAAGCTTGGCGCCCTGGGTCAGCAGGTTGCCGATCTGCTGGTTTTGCAGAACCTGATCGCCGTTGCCGAACTGGACTTCCGCGCGGTAACCGCGTTTTTCCGCTTCGGCCTTGAGGCTCGCGCCGTCTTTTACCCAGCGCAGAACCGTGGTTTCGGGCATGGCAAGGCCGATAAGGGACGCCTCGGCCGTGGTAGCAGCGGCGCTCTGCTGCCCGCCGGCGGCCGCGCTGCCGCTCTGCTGCCGCTGGCAGACAGTAAGGGAAAGGACAGCCAGGAGAATAGCTAACGCTAAACAGATTTTTTTCATTTCGTACCTCCGAAATTTGTATTAGAATAGACTATTATGGCGGCGCGGCCCCCCGGTAAGGAAGCGTAAATTTTTGACAATAATAGAGAATTTTTTGATGTTTTTCCGCAGTTTTGAGAAACAGGGAATATTTTGACGTCAAAATAATGAACTGAGGCTGTTCCAAAACTATCGGCAGCAAGGTAAGAAGGGATGGGGAAGCCGCGGACTTGCTCCGCAACTCCGGCCACTGCCAGCAAGTTAAGAAATTTTGCCCGCCGGACTTCTGTCCGGAATTGCCCGAATTCCGGCGCCTTTGCCGCCGGACAGAGGTTCCCCGCCGGACGCTGCGAGCTGAGGCGTATAGGGCCGCTGGCGCGGAAGACGGGGCCGTGCGGGGGCGGCTAGCCGGGAGGAGGCGCGGCAGGGAGGGGGGGAAGGGGAGGGAAACAGGGGAAAAAGAGTAAAAAACAGAGGAATTCCGCGATTCCTTTATACGGGGGTCTGACCCCGTTCCCCGCCTCCTCCGGCGGCTCCCCCTCCAGTATCTCCGACCAATACCTATCCCCCCAGATATGCCCCGCCCTCCCGTCCATCCCGTTAAACCGCTGCGCGAACACCTGCTTCAACCACTTCATAATCTCGGGAAGCCGGAACCCGTCCGTCGGCATAATGTAAAACATAAGCCGGTCGTCCTCAAGCCGCAGGGCGCGGACCTCGAACGCATACCGCTCCTGAGCCAGCCGGAACACCCGGGCGAAAAGCGCCAGCGCGTCGGGCCGCCTGAACAGCGGCTCGCGGTTGTTGATGCGGGTACATATCCCGTACCAGACGCCTTGGCTAAGCAAACGCAAGTTTCTCATACAAATATATATGGGATTGAGCGGCTCTTTTGCTTCAACCGGAGGCGAAAAATCCGCGAAATCCGTACGAATTTTTTACACTTGCTTAACCTGTTGACAGGGAGGGAAATGCCCCCATACGGAACGCGCAAGGGATTGGAGGGGTGCCGCCCCGCAGGGGCGAAGCAGCCACGGCACAAAGTGCCGGGGCCGGAGCGAGGCCGCTATGGCGGACACGCGGAGCCCCGTAAAGCCCGGTCCGCGGGCCGTTCTGCCCTGCGGGCAGGTTGGCCCGCGGATGCGCCCAAAACCAAAGCTAAAATCCGAAGACAGCTATTTTTATGCGTTAGCCCTTGGGCAGGGATCGGCGGAATCCCGCGCGGGCCGCTGTTTCCCGCTTTGGGCGCTTGAATTCCCGCGTTAATATGATTATTTTAGTGATATATACAACTCTGGGAGAATATGAATTTTCTCATAGTTATTTGTTATTTATTTGAAAAAAACCAACATTATTTCATATGAAAGATTTTGCGGGCGTCGATATTGCCCGGCTATTTGGAAAAAATTTAAAACGTATCCGCGGTAATAAAAAAATGTCCCAACTGACTTTGGCGAATATGGCGGACTTAACTCACAACTTTATCAATGAAATTGAAAACGGGCGCAAATGGGTTTCTTCGGATACCATTGCTAAACTGGCGGCGATCCTGGAAGCGGAGCCGTTTCAGTTTTTTATTCCGGACCAGTCCGTGGGAAACATCGATACCCAGATTTTCCAGGAATATATTGATGAAATGAGCGTTTCATTTGGCAGGATGGTTCAGGAATTCCGCGCCCAGTATCTGCGAAGCCCGGGCAGCCCCGACAGCGCCGGATAAGCCGGCAGGGGCCGCGGTCAGTTGGTCAGGATATTCATATTACTCAGGATCAGGATCTCCGGTCGGTATTCGAAGTGCATGGTGTCGTAAAACATCCATTTGCCGCCCCATATAAAACCGTAGGCTTCGAAGGCCTTTATGATCTTGTCGGGCGGGTGGAGGCGGCGGCTGTAGGGGACCGCCCACCATCGGGCGTTGTTCTCGGCGGTCCAGAGCCAGTAGGTATTGGCGTTCCGGTGGTTGGCGGGCAGAAGGTCGACGGCGGCGCCGTAGGCGTGGAAGCTCCGGCTCTGAGTCCCGGCGATGTTCCGCCAGTTCCAGGCGGTGACGGTGTTGATGCTGTTTATCCATTGCCGTACCTGGCTGTCCGTCACGGCTTCCCGCCTGATCCGCTCCTCTACAAGGGCGAGCTCCTCCATGATGGCGTAGTGTACCAGGAGGCTGTGCCCCAGAAAGCGTATGGTTTTGAGCCTTTCGTAGGATTCGTCCCGGTCATGCGCGCGCCAGAGCGCATCGTAGAAGTGCAGGGAGCGTTTTGGGGGATGTTCCTGCCGCCTTTTGGCGGAATCGGCGAAACGCGCCGCCTCTTCCGGGCCGGGTTCCTTCCAGGGGGGAAGCTCCGCCTGGTAATTGTAAAAAGGCTGGGGATCGTATTCGGCCGCCCGGTTCCGCAGGCTCTCGGGAAGCAGCCGGCCCTGGGCGTAGTAGAACCATTCCCCCCGCACCGGGACTGCCCAGTCCCCGTTCCGGTATACCGCCCCGCCGATGCGGTCCGGGTAGGCAGCCGACAGGGCCTTCATTACCTGCTCCCCGCGGTTTGCCTGGGCGGGCGCGGCCCCCGGCCCCTGTCCCGGCCCGCCGCTTTGGGCATAAGCCGCCATAGGCGCCCAGGCCGGCAGCAGGAGCGCCGCCGCCAAAATGCTGTAAAATTTACGGTAAATCATCGGTTGTATGATAATACATCCGGCAAAACGAGAAAAGGGTTGCCCGTCCGGGGCGGGATAAACGCATAGATTGTAACTATTCAGTCTATACCTGCCAATAATTGCTAGGCGGGGGTAGCTCGAAAAAAATGACAGTTTTTTTCGAGCGGAGGGGGTCCAGACCCCCTCGTTCAACCGGATATGGCAAAAAGTCTTGACAAGACTTTTTGCGGAGTGGGGGCTTTAGC
>JAIRZS010000293.1 GCA_031267115.1 Treponema sp. | reverse complement strand
CTCCGGCTCCGATGAAAGGACCGCCACGAGCCAGCAGTCTGTCGTTACCAGCGAGGCGGATTTCTTTGGCGCCCGTTTTGCCGAGACCTATTTCGAGAAAAACGGTAATGTCCGCGCTCTGGCCTACATCAACCGGGAAGAAGCGCTTGAAGTCTACGATATGCGGATCGCCGCCTGCCTTACCCAGGTCAACGAACTCCTTAAGCATTACGAAAATAGCCCTCACCCGCTGGCTGCCATTCCCCGGCTGCAGGAGGCGCGTGGAAGTGCCGTCCTGGCGGAAAAGCTTGCCGGAATCGCCGTGCTGATTAACCCGGACGCATCGAATCATTACCGGGGCATAACGGCGATACTGCCCCGCGTTGACTCCGCCATCAACGCAAACAGGGCGCGGCTTACAGCCAGCGTCAGCATCAACGATGAGCGTTTCCGTTCCCTTGCCCACCGGGTGGCGGAGGCGGTAAAGAACGAAGGCTTTGCCATCGTCGGGAACGGCGGCGTTTACACGCTGGAAATAACCGTTACGCCGAACGAATCGAAGGCGGCAAACAATTTTATCGTGCAGCCGGAAGCAGCCATTGTTTTTAAGGCACAGGACGGTTCGCCGGTGGCAAGCTGGCGCAAAGCCTACGCTGCGGTTCGCCATCCCCATTCAGCGGATGATGCCGTTAGCCGCGCCCTGCGGACCATTGAACAAAATATCAATGCGGAGTTTCCGCTTGAGTTACATAAAGCAATAGGAGGATTACGATGAAAATGAGCGTAATGATGAAAATTGCGGCGGCTCTCGCGCTGATCGCGGCGGCTTGTTCTTCCACGCAGATCCGGCAACCGCAGCAGGAGAGGGAAACGGCGATGCTCTCGCAGACGCAGCGGGCTTCGGAAGAGGCTCAAAAGACGGCGGACAAACAGCGGGTACTGGACTGGAAAGATCGCGGCCTGGGAGAGGATGCTTCCCCGGACTGGCTGCTTCCTGCGGTACGGGGTAACTTTTCGGTATTCAAGAGCGACTGGCAGATCACCGGAGACAAGGTATTGAAGGTGGGCGTCGCCCGTGCCGACAGGCTCAATGCCGCGCAGACTATCGCCGATGTACAGTACGCGGCGCGCCTTGCCGGCCAGTTGAAGCAGTCGGTATTGAGTAAAGCGGCGATCTCGCTGCAAAGCGATGACCAGTTTGCCGTCGTGCAGGATGCGGCAACCAAAGCAAAAGTCGATATAGCCGGACAGGATCGCCTGACGGACTTTTGGCAGCAGCTTGAAACTGTCGATTCCCAGGGCCGAAACACAAAGGTTTAAGTGTATTATGTCGTCTACGCCTGTGACAGTGACGTGTGGTCCAAACTGGTGGCGAAATACCTGTACGACATCGTGGACAATGTTCCCCAGCAGGATGCCAAAAGACAAATTGCCGGAATGTTCGCCGAAATAGACGCTGAAACCAAAAGCGAACAGGAAAAGAGCGAACAGGTTTTCCGCGAAGAAGTGCGGGCGCAGTTAAACGCCCTTAACGCACCTCAGCAGAACCCTGCCGATCAGCGGACCGCCTACAGATCCGGGGACAGCGCGAAAATCGCCGCCGCCGGCGTTACAAAAGCCGACGCGGATTACATCGCCGCCCTGGCCGCTCTCGCGGGCGTGGAGTAAATAAAGAATGCCGTCCGTAAAAAAAACAGCGGCTGTTGTTTTATCCGTTTTGCTTGCTGCGGCAGTCCCGCTGTCTTCCCAGCAGAAGGGCCGGGTGGTAGTCCAGCAGTTGGTCAATGGGAAGGGGGTTTCCACCGATAACGCGCGGGTTGTAACCGGCCTTATCCGCAGCCGGATTGGAGCGAGCGGAGCGGTCACCCTCGTAACCCGCGAAGATTTTGACGCGATACTCGCGGAACATCAGTTCCAGATGAGCGACTGGTCGGATCCGAACAAGACGGCCCGGCTCGGCTCGGCGGCGGGGGCCGACTATATTCTGGTCGGCGAAATTGACGAGATGGACGGGGTTTATTTTGTAACCGCCCGGATGATAGACCTCAATACCGCCTACCAAGTAGCTTCAACCGACATCGAATTCAAGCAGTTGAACCAGGCCCGCGGGGCAATGGAGGAGTTTACCGACCGTTTTCTCCAGGCCCTGGGTTACAAAAGCGGCCCTCCGTCCCGATCCGGTTCCGCCGCTCAGTCCGGGTCTCAGCCGGCCAATGCCGGCGGCAATTTTTCCCTGCGGGAAACGATCCGGGCGATTGACGGGAATATGGCGCCTGTTCCCGGCGGAACCTTTATGATGGGCAGCATCGCAGGACAGGGCAATGCCAACGAACGGCCCCAGCGCCAGATAAGCCTGGGCAGTTTCAGTATCGGAAAATACGAAGTAACCCAGGCGGAGTACGAGGCGGTGATGGGGAGCAACCCCAGCAATTTCAGGGACGGGGCTCTGCCGGTGGAAAGAGTAAGCTGGCTTGACGCCGTAGATTTTTGCAACCGCTTGAGCCGGGCGGCAAATGTAACGCCGGCATATATGATAAGCGGCGCGAATGTAACGTGGAACAGGGGCGCAAACGGCTACCGGCTGCCAACGGAAGCGGAATGGGAATACGCCTGCGGGGAATGGATCGACGGCTGGCTTGGCGGTAATTCGGGCCGGATGACGCACCCGGTTGGACAGCTCGCGCCCAACCGTTACGGCCTCTACGACATGGTAGGCAACGTGCAGGAATGGTGCTGGGACTGGTATGGAACTTACAGCAGGGACGCGCAGTCGAATCCGCAGGGTCCCGGTTCCGGCACGACCCGCGTCAGGCGGGGCCATAGTTTTCAAAACGCCGGGCGGCTGTTGTTGACAAACCGGGATTATGGCGTTCCGCAGGAGAAAAATAATATTACCGGCTTCCGAATTGCACGTTCCGGGTTCTGAATCGCGTATTTTATGCCGCCTTATGGTGGTTCTAAAAGAACATATCCGTATGGATATGGACAAACGAAAATTGGAGGATTTTTATGAAAAAGCAAGTAATTGTACTTGTACTTGTGGTTTTAGCGGCGTTTCTGGTTGCCGGATGCGCCGGATTATTTGCAAAAAAAACGAAAGAGGAAGTTACCTTTTGGGATCCCGCGCTGTTGTCGAACGTAAGCAGGATAACCAACGACGGCCTGTTTAAAGACTGGGCAAACGTTTCCCCTGACGGGACCAAACTGATATACTGCGAAAGGGAAAAGAGCGACGGTCTCCGGAATATCGTGTTGTTGCGGGACGTAAGCAGTTCCGCAAAGACGACGCTGCTCAAAGACGGAGGATTCGCCCCGGCGTGGTACGAGAACAGCAGCACCTTTATATATGGACTCTGGGAGGACAGCACCTATAAACTAATCCGCTCGACCATAAGCGGAGGCGGCAAAACCTACATTACCAGAAATACAAACGGTGAAATATGGCCGTCAGTCCGCGACGGCGTTGTTCTTTGCAATACCTTGGCAGATGATCCTCTTCAACAGCAGCTTGTCTCCATGAAAGACAACGGCAACGAATATACCATTCTGGGCGAGGGTTGGTCCGCTTCGTGGCATCCCTTCGAGAACAAATTCCTGTTTGTCCGCCAGGGCAACATCTATGAAATGGACGCGGAGAGTACCCAGGTATCAGAGCTTTATAATGACCCGGACGGCTATAACTGTGCCTACCCAAGATATTCCGGTGACGGGCAGTATATTCTGTTTCAGAAAGGCGCGGAAGCAAAAGTTACCGGCACCCGGGGTAAGAAGGCAGTTGTAAGCAGGAGTTCCAAATGGCAGATATACTACATGAAAGCCGACGGGACAGGCCTCTCCCCGTTAACCGGCGGAAGTGTAAACGCCACTTTTCCAAGCTGGGATAAATACAATAACGTATATTTTATCTCCGACGCGAATGGGAAAGACGAAGTCTACCGGGCGCGTGTCAACATAATAGAGTAAAAGGCGGAACCGGACGGTTACCCGTCCGGTTCCGCTCTGCCGGGAGCGCCCATGAAACACGAAAAACTTTTTTTCACCCTTCTCGCTCTGTTCGCTGCGCCGCTGTTTGCGCAGCAGTCTCCCTTTATCCTTCCCGCAACGGAATGCTGGCTGGGACGGGTAAACTATACCGACCCGCAGGGCGCGCGCCGCAGCGACCTCTACGAGATTATCTTCATCAAAGGCGGAACCTGTATCGTCAGCGTGAACGCGACGGCAAACGGCGAGGAAGTTTGCTTTGATGCCGACGGCCTCTGGTCGGAAAGCGCGGACACCATTACCGGAGCGCCCTTCCTCCGTATCGAATGCGACTTTCCCGATTCACCGCTTGAGTACCTCTATGGCATTCGCTGGGCAAGCATCTATCAGTTTGATTCGGGCAACACGCGCTTTACGCTGCTCGTTCCGCCCTATCCGGACGCCCCGCATAGCGTGCGTGTTCAGTTCGTGCGGGTAGAGGAATAAGGCTGGGTTGCGACACGAAAGCTCGTGAAAGGAGAATATTAGGAACAAACCTTTCGGGATGATCTAGTATCCAGACATTACGTATTATTGTAATTGTGAGATAATCTAAAGAAGCTGTTCGAAAAACTGAAGTTTTGGAACAGCCTTTCCTGTCTCACGATACTTTCTCCCGGCAGCGCCGGGAGTTTTCTTTAAACAGTTCCTGACCATGAACCAAGGCTGTTCCTGACTATGAACTAAGCCTATTCCTGATCATGAACTATACCTGTTCCTGACCATGAACTAAGCCTATTCCTGACCATGAACTAAGCCATTTTACCGTAAAGTCGGGCAAAAAATGCCAGGCAGGAATTTCTTTGAAGATTCTTACTACGAAGTATAAGAAGTATAAGAAGTAGGGAATAAGAACTTCTTTAACTTATTCGACTGCGAACCTTCAGTTCGATTTGACTTTGCGGTTAAATACATAGCCGCGGAATTTACAAAAGGGGCGGCAACAGCGCAAGGGATTGGAGGGGTTTAGACCCGGCGCGGAGCGCCGGGGCCGGAGCGATAGCGGAGCCCCGTAAAGCCCGGTCCTGGCGCGGAGGGCCACAGGCCCGGCGCGGCAGGATGCGCCCGTCTGCCTAGCCTATCCGGGCAATTGCATGGTAATATGGCGGAAATGAAAAAAAAGTTCGACGGGGTCGCGTTTGATTTGGACGGGACGCTGTACGCAAATTACCAGTTTTATATCCGTATCCTGCCCTTTGTTTTAAAAGAACTTCCGCTGATAATGGCCTGGGGCAAGGCGCGCAATACAATCAGAAAAAGCAATACCGCAAGCCTCTCCGCCCCGGCTTTCTATGAAAGGCAGGCCGCGCTGATGGGGGAATACCTGAAAAAGGATCCCGGCCTGGTACGGGCGCGGCACGAGGAGCTGGTTTACCGGGGATGGGAAGAAGTTTTCAGGCGGGTGCCGCTCTTTCCCGGCGTAAAGGAAACGCTGCGGGAATTCCGCGATGCCGGGATCAGGCTGGGGCTGCTTTCGGACCTGCCCCCGGAACGCAAGCTGGAAAATATGGGGCTTTCCGGATTCTGGGACGCGGAGCTTTGCTCGGAGCTTTCCGGGGGGCTTAAGCCGAATAAAACGCCCTTTCTTGCCCTGGCCGAAAAAATGGGCCTCCCGCCCGGACGCATCCTCTACGTGGGGAACAGTGTCTCTTACGATGTCCTGGGATCCAAAAGCGCCGGGATGAACGCCGCGCTGATCGCCCCTTCCCTTCTGCGCAGGCGCCGTTCCGGGGGCCGCCCCGGGGGGAAACGGGCGGGTTATGCGGATTTTGTCTTCTCCAGCTATCGCCAATTGTCATTTTATGTGCTAAGTTAATACCAATGGGTTTTTTTACGGTTGGCAATTTCCTGACACTCGGTATCATGATTCTCGCCTTCGGGCTGTACTACCAGCTTACCCGGCGGAACAGCACCCTGGACAAGATCCGCGAGTACGGCAAGCGGCTCAAGGGCGAACTGGACGAATTTGTCGAGCAGAGGGAAGCCGCCGTCCGCGATTACGCGGTGGATCTGGAAGTAAACCAGAGCGCCGCCAGGGCGCTTCTGGAAAAGCTGGTGCTTACCGAAGGGGAACTCCAGGCTAAGGCCGACGCGATAGCGAAGATCGACGAGCGGATATCGGGTTACGACGCGTCCCTGGAAGAACTGGTTCGCATGACCGGCAGGGTGCAGGAAAATCTTAACCGGGTCCGGGACGAAGGCTCTTTTGTGGAGAACGCGGTAAAGCGCGTTACCCAGGCCGAAAACAAACTTAAGGCGGTTGAAACGGAACTCCAGGAAGCGCAGGGCCGTTTTGAAAGGGAAAACGCGGAATCCATGGAACGGGTTTCGGAGGCGACTCTCTCTTTGGTAAAAGCTATGGTTTCGGATATCCAGGCGACTGCCGAGACCATAGAGCGCCGGGTTGAGGATCACCGGGAAGCGGTAACCCAGGTTGAAAAACAGCGGGAAGAAAACCTGGAACGGGATATGGCGCTTATCGGCGAGGCCCTGGAAAAAGCGATTATCCGTGCCGGGGAACGGGCGGACAAGCTTGAGGACGAAGCCCTGAAAAAACTGCGGGAACAGGCCGCGGGGCGCGTCAAGCAGTTCCGGGACGCGCTTGAGGAAAAATTCAAGGCCTACCATGAGGATTCAAAGGCCAGGGTGGCCGAAGTCCAGGTATCTATCCGCGATCTTAAGGATTCCTGGAAAAAAGAACGCGACGAATTCGCCGCCCAGCACCGGCATCTGAAAGACGATTTAAAAAAGGATATTGACGAGCTTAACGCCCTTTCCCGCGGCCAAAAGGAATCCTGGAAAAAAGCCTCCGAAGAAGCCCTGCTGCAAAACAAGGAACAGCTTGCCTCTTTGGAAGCCGCGGTTGCCGAAGCCGGGGGCCGGGGCCGGGAACAGATCGCGCTTCTGGAGAAGGCGGCGGCTGAAAGCGGCGTCAAGGCGCGGGAACAGCTTGCCGCCCTGGAGGAGGCCGCCTCGGAAACCGGCGCGCGTATTACCCGGGAAATTGAGGAACGGGACGAGGCGGTTGCGGCCCGGGCCGCCGAAAGGGAAACCGCTATTGCGGCGGCAATTGCCGAGCAGGATCGCACCTTTGCCGAAACCGCCGATGTCATTGAAAACCGCATCAACAGGATACAGGACCAAATTCTGCGTACAGCCGGGGATGTGGAACAGAAACTGGACGGCGTCCTTGCCGGGGCAGAATCCCGCGCGAATGACGAGCTTGCGAAGTGGGAAGAAGCCGCCGGGGAGGCCGCCGGAAAATTTGCCGGGGAAACCGATGATCTGGAAGCGCGGCTTGGGTCTTTGCGGGAACAGATCGAGCGCGACGCCGGTACTATCAAGGAACGGCTTTCCGAAGCCCTTGCCGAGGCGGAATCCCGCGCGGAAAACTACGCGAGCGGCGAGCTTGCGAAATGGAAAGAGGCCGCCGGGGAAGCCGCCGGAAAATTTGCCGGGGAAACAGCCGATCTGGAAGCGCGGCTTGGGTCCTTGCAGGAGCAGATCGAGCGCGACGCCGGCGCTATCAAAGAGCGGCTTTCCGAGGCTCTTGCCGAGGCGGAATCCCGCGCGGAAAGCTACGCGAGCGGCGAGCTTGAAAAGTGGAAAGAGGCCGCGGCTGCCGGGGAAGAACGGGCAGGCCGGCTGCTTGCCGAATGGGAAGCCGCAGCCGCCGAAAAAGCCGGCGCCTTGCAGCGCCTTGTCACGGAGTGGGAGGATTCCGCCGCCGCCAAAACCGGCGATTTCCGGCAGACTCTTGAAAATCTGAACAAAGACGCCGGGGCGGCGGCATCCCGCGCCGAACAGCTTGCCGCCGAATGGGAAGCCGCAGCCGCCGAAAAAGCCGATGCCCTGCAGCGCCTTGTCACAGAGTGGGAAGATTCCGCCGCCAGCAAGGCGGAGGATTCCCGGCAGCTTCTCGCGGACTGGGACGCCGCGATCGGCGCGGCCTCGTCCCGCGCGGAGCAATTCCTCTCGGATTGGGAGAACAGCGCCGCCGAAAAAGAACAGCAAATCGAAAAAACTATCGCGGAGCGGCTTGCCCTGCGGGAAAAAGCCGCCGCCGAGCAGCTTGACAGGCAGACTTTGGCCTTTGAAGAACGGCTTGCCGGACAGGACGACGCCCTGAGAGAACAGCTTTCCCGGCAGGGCGAGGCTTTCGCGAAACAGCTTGCCGGGCAGGAAGATGCCGTCTCCGAACAGGCCGCCTACTGGAAAGAGGTCATTTCCCGGCAGCTTGCCCTGCAGGAAGACGCCATCGCGGATAAAACCGGCGAATGGGAAAAAACGGCAAGCGGGCGTTTCGCCCGGCAGGAAGAGAATTTCAGGCTCAGTCTGGACGGGCTGGAAAACCAGCTGGCATCCATCCAGGAAAAAACAGCCTCCGTTTCCGCGGATATAGAACGGCAGCTTGGCATGGCTATGGAAGAGACTGAAGCCAGGGCCAGGGCGCTGATCGGGGAGGAACTTGAGCGGTGGCAGAGTTCCGCCGAATCAAATACCGCGGAATGGAAAAATACCGCCGAAACAGCCCTGGCCGAATGGCGGGAAACGATTGCCTCGGAAAGAGAAAAGGCGCAGGCCCTTATCGCCGTCTGGAAAGAGACGGCCCTCAAGACCGCCGAAACCCTCAGCGAGGAGGCAGCCGCCCGCTCCGGGGCAATTATCGCCGACGCCGAAGCGCGGGACGCGGCCCTGGCCGAAAAGCTCCGGCGCCGCGACAAAGAACTTACCGAGGAGGCGGCCCGGCGGGACACGGCTATCGAGACAAATGCCGCCGCGCTGGAGGAACGGGTCCGGCTGCTCTGCGAACAGGCCGAAAGCGACGCGTCCCGCATCGAGGCTTTCCTTGCCGACACCCTGAAACAAGCCGAGGAACAGGCCCGCGCCGCAGCTTCCGGCGAACTTGATGCCTGGCGGAAAACCGCCGGGGAAAACCTTGAAAAATGGCGCCTTTCAATAGAAGAAATGGACGAAAAGGCCGGGAAGCTCGTTTCCGGGTGGAACAGCGCCGCCGCGGAAACCGGCAGGCTTGTTACCGAAACCGGCGCCAGGGCGGAGGCCCTTTTCACGCAAACCCTGAAAACCGCCGCCGAAGATGCCAGGGCCGCCGCCGGTGAGGAAAAGGATCGGGTGGACGGGCTGCTCGCGGCCCTGGACGAAAAACTCGGGGCTTTTGAAAAAGAGGCCGGCGAGACGGTGGCCGCCTTACAGAAGAAACTCGCGAATACCGCGGCGGAAACCGGCAGGAAAGTGCTGGAAGAAACCGACGCCAGGCTTGGGGAATACCGCGCGGCCCAGACCCGCCAGTACGAATTCCTGGACACTCTGGCTGAGGATTCCGCCCGGCTCGACGGGGAACTCCGGCGCTATATGCGGGAAACCGAAAACCGGGTAAGGCAGGACTTTGCCCTGTTCGAGGAGACCTCGAATAAGGAAAGGGAGGCCGCCGCCGGGACTTTCGGCCTGGCGGTTCAGTCACTGCGGAACGAACTCGATCAGGCGGAAAAAGAGCTGGAAACCCTCAAGGCCAAATCCTACGACAATGTGTCCAAACAACTCGATGTTTTCGAAAGCGATTTTACCGCCGGCCTTGCCGCGCGGGGCGAGCATATCGAAAAGCAGCTTGAGGAGTGGAAACTAAAACTCGATTCGGATCTCTCGTCTTTAAGCGAGGATTTCAGCGCCCAGCGGCAGCAGCTTGAACTCAATTTTTCCGAAGAACTGCGGGAACAGCTTCAGGAACAGCGGGAACGGCTTGCCGCCGATTTAGAACACCTCAAGGCCGAAACCGACGCGTTCGGGGAAAGCATACAGGGCAAAATGACGCAAAGCGGCGAAACCCTGGACGACTTTAAAGAACAGCTTGAAGGCGATCTGGCCGAAGCCCGATCCTCGGCGGATATCCAGGTCAAGGCCGAGCTTGGCCGCTTCTCCCTTTCTTTGTCCGAAAATCTCAAACAGGCCCAGCGGGATATGGCCTCCTCCCTCAAACAGATTGCCGCCCAGGTAGACGAACGCGGCGGGGAACTAAGCGCCCTCCAGGAAGCTTCCCGAAAGGGAATAGAGGATTGGAAGGAAAAACTGGCTGTCCGGATCAAGGACACCGACGGCGCTATGGAAGAAATGCGCCGCCGCGCCAGGGAGCTTGTCGCGGAAAACGAGGAGCGGCTCGCTGCGGTCCGCGCCGCCATCGAGGATGTCCGTGACGAGGCGGAATCTTACAAGGCGGAGATGCTTTCCCGTGTGGACGCCGACGTCAGGCAGCTTGATGCCGCCATTGCCAACGCGGACCGGCGCATCCATGACTTTGTCGCCCAAACCAAACTGTTCGAACAGGCCGACATCCTCAAGCAGAATCTGGAACAGCGCATCGAGGACCTCCAGGGCGACATCGACGGCCTGGATCAGCGCCGGGCCGAGGCTGCGGAACTGGAGGCGCAGTTTGCCAAGATAAAGCGCCTGGAAGACGAGGTCAACGCCAAGATGACCCGCTTCCTCTCGGAACAGCGGCGTATAGAATTAATGGAGGCGGACTTCAACCGGCTGCTCCTGACATCCCAGGCCGTGGAAACCAAACTTACCGAGGTTACCGCTTCCGACGATACCCTTCAGGCTATCCAGATACAGATACGCAAATTCAACGATGCCCTTTCCGAGACCGAAGAGAAATTCCAGCATATCGAGAAAAAGAACCAGACCCTGGAAGCCATCAACCAGAGCGTGGACCGCAACTTCAGCACCCTCAAACAGACCGAAACGGAACTCAAGCAGCTTATCGCGGATCTCAAGACCCGGCATGACGAACAGGAAACCCTCCGGCTTTCCATCGAAAAACTGGCCGCGGACAACGAAAAGGCCCAGGCAACCGCGGACAAGCTTACCATTCTCGATAAGGACCTTGCCGGCATAGAAAGCCGGATCAAGGACATGCAGAAGGCCCGCGAATGGATCGCCCGCGCGGAAACCCGGCTGGAGGATCTGAACAAGGAAATACAGGATCAGGTAAAACTGGTGGGCAATGTCCTTAAAGAGGAAGGCGGCTCCCCCAGCCGGGCCAGGGGAGCGCCTACCATTTCGGCCCGCGAAAATGTAGTCAAGCTCGCGCGCCAGGGCTGGAAAACGGACGAAATCGCCAAAGCCGTAAAACTCTCCCGCGGCGAAGTAGAACTAATCCTCGAGCTAAATTCCGGCTCCAAGGGCTGAACAGTTTCTTCACGGGCCTGGGGCGTACAGGGGGTACCACAGCTCGCTTTCGCTGTCCCGCATAAAGGCAACTATCGCTTCCCGCAGCGCCCCCAGATCAACGCCCTGGACGCCGGACTGTCTCAGCGCCAGGTTTACCGCCGCGCTGTCCAGGGGCCGGCCCCCGGCAAGCCCTTTCCTCATGTACAGAAAATCCCCCTCCCCGTTCCGCCGCACTTCGGCAAGCCCGTCCAGCGTCTTGTACAGCGGGAAGGCTTCCAGGGTTTCCCCGCTGCGTATCGATTCCCCCATGGCTTCTTCCAGCTTCCCGATCTCGATCAGAACCGGCGAATCCGGGTTTCCGTCGGCAGACGCGGTGGCAAGAATTTCCCGGGCAGGCGGCGGGGGAAAGGCAGCGCTTCCCGGAAAAAAGCGCAGATACAGGGTCACGCCGTCCTCCCCTATGGCGATTTCCCAGTTCGATTTTGCCAGGGGGACAACATCGGCCCAGTTGCTGCCGATCCTCAGAATGCCCGACACGGTGGAGTGGATCTCGTCATTTCCCCGGGCCAGCCCGTAACCCAGCAGGAATTCCCGCACCTCAAGCGGGGTGGGAATGATCCTCTTGCCGAAGATCGTCTTTCCCGGCCTCCCGGCCGTAGACGGCTTCAAAATACCCACCCGCAGCCCCCGTTCCACAAAGCCCACCTTCAGCACCGCCGGATCTACCTGGACAGGCTCGGAGACACTGCGCTTGTCCCAGCTAATAACTTTTTTCTCCTTCGGGGACAGGAAGGGCAGCCCGCCCGGCTGCTGTACTATTTTTTCCGTTTTAAAACGTTCAGTTTTAACCCGGCTAAGGAAAGGGGGGGCCGCTTTTGCAAGCGCTTCCTTTACCAGGGGCCGTATGTCCGGGGGAAAATCCATGCGGCCCCAGACAGCCTGTTCGGGCGCCGGGGCTTCGGGCTTTACACCCTCGGCAAGGGTAAATTCGGCGGGTACGCGGGAATAAGCGGCTTTGAATAAAAAGGACTCCAGTTTTTCCCGGTCCACGCCCGGAATCCCGGCGTCTTCGATCAGCCGGTTAATGGACATAGTATCCCAAACGCGGAAGCCCGCGCGGCCGGGGACAAAGATAAGCCTCGCTTCGGTTTCGTCGGAGCTGACGGTAATTGAAACCTCGCCTCTAATGCTAACGGCGGCCATATATCCCTACGGTTTGTATCCCTGCGCCATAGCCTGGGATAATTTCATTTTTAGAAAATTATTTTCTTTCTTGAGTTTGGAGATTTCAAGCTGCTGGGTTTTGACCGTTTCCAGAAGATCCCCCTGGGTAAGCGCCCCCGAATGGAGCAGCTCTTCCACATAATCCCCCTTGGCCCCGAAGTCAAGCTCCGCCTCTATAGCCGCTTCCTGGAAACTCGCCTCTATTTCCGTTTCCGCCAGATCAAACTCCTCCTCTTCGGACTGGAGTATCTTGTCGGCAATCCGGTAGATCGCCTGTGACAGCACGGACTGCGGCTTATACAGGACAATAGGAAGCCGGGATGCCAGCGCGGTATTCTGCATAACGTCCCGGTACATCACCCCCAGATGCTCGATCCCAAGGCCCAAGTATTCCTCGCAGGAACGGCGTATTTTCAGGGCTACATCGGCGTCTTTCGGATCGTCGAGCATGTTCATAATGAGCCGGGGGTGGAAATGATCTAGGTTTGTTTTTAAGCGCCCGTAAGAATCAGGATCGATCTTCTCGATTTCCAGGAGCAGCCGGGGAATATACTGGCGGTTTTTTCCGGAAACATCTCTCCGCATCTGCTCCATATAGGCGTTGGCAGCAGTCCCCTTTTTAAACACGCTGTACATAAGCCGGAAAACCGAATTTTTTAAAAACACATAGGCGTTCAAAATAGCCGTCACCGTAGGCGCGGAAACTACAACCCCCTTGGTGGACAGCAGAAAAAAATCCAGAATAGACTGATGGGTCCCGGCCCCCAAATCCAGAATCAGAATGTCCGCCATATTTTTAAGGGAAAGCAGATTCTTCACCAGCGCGTTCCGCTGAAAGGTCTTGAGATTAGCCATCCCGGGAATCTCCCCGTCCCCGGGGATAAACCACAGATTGGGCACATCGGTAGCGGCGATAACTTTGGAAAAATCAAGGCGGGTATTGTTCAGAAAAGTCCCGATACCCATGGACGGCGCCTGATGCCCCAGGACCAGGTGCAGGTTCGACGCCCCCAGGTCCAGGTCCGCCACGACAACCTTCCGGCCCGCCTGGGCAAAAGCCACGCCCAGGTTCGCCGCCACCAGGGATTTTCCCACGCCCCCCTTCCCGCTCGCGACAGGTATAATCCGCATTATACCCCCCCCTCAGCCCGCACCGCCCCGGCGCGGCCGCGGTTCAGCAGAAAACCGCCCAGCACGGAAAACCCGTCCAGCAAAGCCATAACAAACGCCGATCCCAGAAAAAGGCGGGACCGGAAATCCCCCTGAGCCGCCAGATTCAAAGCAGTATTTGCAAAAGAAAACGCCAGCCACCCCAGGTTCGCCATAATCCCCACGATCTTTCCCGAAATATAAAGAAAAACATAAGGCCTGTACTCCGCGGGCCTGAACCATAAAAAAAGCGCCATTACCGGGAACAGGGCGTTAGGCGCCATATACGCCAGCAGGGGGAAAACCGCCCCCTCCGACCCGTCCACAGGCAGCGCGAAAAGGACGACCGCCTCAAGCATCACGATCAGCCTCAGCAAATCATAGACAAAAATCCCCCCGCGCAGCAGCCGGTATTCACCCATAATAAAACTGTACGGTAGAGCAGGGTGTTTATTCAAGGGGGCCATAAGCTCTTAATATTCGCGCTTAATCCGGGCGCATTTCCGGCGCTTCGCGCCGGAAACCGGGCTTTACGGGGTTCCGCTTCGCTCCATTCTTTGCGCCTGGCGGCGCAAAGAACGCTCCGCGCCCCTCCAATCCCTTGCGCGCCAATGAGTCCCATAATTTTACCGCAAAGTCGAAACACACCCGTTATTTTTCACCGCAAAGTCGAAAAAGTCAAATAAGTAAAAGAAGTTGAAGTAAAAAAAGTGCCAGGCACTATTTTTCTCGATAAAAATTTATCTAGAAATTTGGTGGCCGGGTAGAACCGGGCGGTCACCCACCCGGAACCCCCACAGACCCGGACGTGCCCCATTAAGGCATCCGGTTCCTCTGAAAAAAGTTTCGCTGAGCTATATGCTCATCCGTTTCCGCTATCCGTCGTTGTTTCGTGTACATGGTATCCCAGAATTCCTGTGTATTCCGCATCTTTCCCTCCAACGGTTCTTTT